>NZ_JBEZDS010000042.1:0-16506 GCF_040648435.1 Dactylosporangium sp. NPDC049140
GTGGGCAGCCGCGATACGAGCGACCCCACCGGTCACCTCGACCAAGCCTGGCCGGGCTGCGGTCGTAGGTCTAGTCAATACGTAGCCGCGATCCGGTGCGACACGATGTCGCACGTCATGAGTAAGTCAGTCCACTTTGGAGGTTCGGTGTAATCATGCCGGAGACGTGACTTCAGGTCAGTGTGCGGTCATCGGTGGGCAGCGCACCGTTGACACCCTGCCGCAGCATGATCAGCGAGCTTCGATCACCCCAGCCACCACCACGCGCCAGAGCCGTTTTCTTGACGCTCCCGTTCGGTTCGTCGGCGTCCAGGACATCCAGGACCTCATCCCACGTTGGGAGCGGCGTCCGGGTCTGGAGGTCGAGGGTGCCGCTTCGCTTCGGCATCCAGACAGTCCGTTGTGGTCCGGGTAGCGGATGACGTCGGTGGGTGGCCACCGGACGTGGTGGTACGTCACTGGCGCCAGCTTGTGGAGGAAGTTGCGGGTGATGGTGCGGCGCATGGCGAAGCGGGCGTGCGGGGCGAGGCGAGGCGACGCTGTGGTTCGACGCGGCCGAAGTGCTGGACGTTGCGGTCGCCGGCGCGGCGAAGGTTCCGCCGGAACCGATCGAGCAGGACGGAAGTGCATCGCGTCCTGGGCCGCCCGCCGATCGCGCAGCACCGTCTCGGCGGGATTGCAGTGCATCGGCCCTCCCGGATGTCAGAAGTGTGCCATCGTTCTGCCCTCATCTCGGGCGCGACAGAACTCTGACATCGCCCTTCGGCGATTTTCCGTGCATTTCGGAGCCCAGTGCAGCTCTGCCGGGCGGCGGTTACATAGTTGGAACGATCGAGAAATGTCAGAGTAATGACACGAGGCCAATCTGCTCTCACCTGCAGCAGCCGGCTGCACCTCGTTGGGCGATACCGGGCTGGGCGCTTGGGACGCCGGCGGCTCGGCCCGGGACGTGAACATCCGCACCATCCACTGTGCCGCGACCCGGCGTCACGCCTCCTTGACCAGGAACGGAGTTCCCGCATATGTCCACCACCAGCAAGCGGCTGCGCACGCTTGTCGCCACGGGCGCCTTCGCGACGACCGTCGCCCTCGTGCTCGCCGGCTGCGGCGCCCGCGCCGGCGACGAAGCGTCCGGCAGCAAGTCGGCCGGACCCAGTTGCGTCGACACCTCCGGCAGCACCATCAAGCTCGGCTTCCTCAACTCCCTCACCGGCGGCATGGCGATCTCCGAGAAGACCGTCTCCAACGTGCTGCACATGGCCGCCGACGAGATCAACGCCGGCGGCGGCATCCTCGGAAAGAAGATCCAGTACGTCCAGGAAGACGGCGCCACCGATTGGCCCACCTTCGCGGAGAAGACCGAGAAGCTGCTCACCCAGGACTGCGTAGGCGCGATCTTCGGCGGCTGGACCTCGTCGTCCCGCAAGGCCGTCAAGCCGGTCGTCGAGAAGAACAACGGCCTCTTCTTCTACCCGGTGCAGTACGAGGGCCTTGAGGCGTCGCCGAACATCTACTACACCGGTGCGACCACCAACCAGCAGATCATCCCGGCGATGGACTTCCTCGCCTCCAAGGGGGTGAAGAAGCTGTTCCTCGCCGGCAGCGACTACGTCTTCCCGCGCACCGCGAACGCGATCATCAAGCTCTACGCGGCCAAGCTTGGCATCCAGATCGTCGGTGAGGAGTACGTACCGCTCGACAAGGACGACTGGACCACCCAGGTGGCGAAAATCAAGGCGGCCAAGCCCGACTTCATCTTCAACACCATCAACGGCTCGTCGAACGTCGGCTTCATCAAGGCCTACTACGACGCCGGCCTCACCGCGGCGACGACGCCGATCATCTCGGTGTCGATCGCCGAGGAGGAAGCGCCGGCCATGGGCCACGAGGTCACCGGCCACTACGCGTCCTGGAACTACTTCCAGTCGCTCAAGTCCGACACCAACCCGAAGTTCATCGACAGCTGGAAGGCCTACCCCAAGAGCAGCGGCGTCACCTCCGACCCGATGGAGGCCGCCTACATCTCGCTGTACCTGTACAAAGCCCTCGTCGAGGCGGCCGGCTCGTTCGACGTCAACGCGGTGAACGCCGCAGCGAAGAAGAACGCCATCACGTTCGCCGCGCCGGAGGGCACCGTCACGCTCGACGGCGAGAACCACCACATCTCGAAGCCGGGTCACATCGGCCGGATCAACGCCAGCAACCAGTTCGACATCGTCTGGTCCTCCGACAAGTTCATCAAGCCCGACCCGTTCCTCAACGGCTACGACTGGTTCCCGGCGAACGTCCGCGACCAGCTCGTGAAGGCCGCGGGCTGATCGGCCCCACCCCCACCCGGACGCGGGGTTGCGTGTCGCCTGCGCCAGGCAACCCCGCGTACCCGGATCCGAATCCCCCTCACACCCACCCCCGCACAGAGAGCGAGAGCACGTGGACGCATTGATCCCACCGCTGCTGAACGGCAGCGCACAGGGTGCGCTGCTCCTGCTCGCCGCGCTCGGCCTCTCGCTCACGTTCGGTCAGATGGGCGTGATCAACATGGCCCACGGCGAGTTCCTCATGATCGGCGCCTTCACCGCCTACCTCGTCCAGCAGGTCATCGAATCCAGCGATCTGTCGATCCCGGTCGCGCTGCCGGTCGCGTTCGTCGTCGCCGGACTGTTCGGCCTCCTGCTGGAGGTCAGCATCATCCAATGGATGTATCGCAGGCCCCTCGACACCCTGCTCGTCACGGTCGGTGTCAGCCTGATCCTGCAACAGGCGGCGCTGCAGATCTTCCCGTCCCAGGGCGTCCCGGTGGAGAAGCCAGGCTGGCTCGACGGGCAGTTGACCATCCTCGGCTACGACTGGCCGCTGCGGCAGGTGTTCACCATCGTGCTCGCGACCGTCTGCGTCGCCGCGCTGGCGGCCTGGCTCAAGTACACCTCGTTCGGCCGCCGCATCCGGGCGACCGTGCAGAACCGGGACCTCGCCGAGACCGCGGGGATCTCCACCCGCACCGTCGACCGCCTGACCTTCTTCGTCGGGTCGGGGCTGGCCGGGGTCGCCGGAGTGGCCGCGTCGCTCATCGGCGGCACGAACTCCCAGATGGGCGCGCAGTACATCATCCCGGCCTTTCTCGTCGTCGCCGCCGGCGGCATCGGCCAGCTCAAGGGCACCATCGTCGCCGCGTGGGCGGTGGGCGTCGTCCTCTCGTGCTTCGCCTACTGGACGACCGGCAGCCTCGCGCAGGTGTTCGCCTTCATCCTCGTGATCGTCTTCCTGCAGGTGCGCCCGCAGGGCATGTTCACGGTGCGAACCAGGAGTCTGGTATGACCAAACTGAAGCCACGGCTTTCCCTCGTCGGCATCGGGGTGTTCGCCGTCCTGCTCCTCGCGGTCGCGCCCCTCGTGCTCACCGATCACTGGCTCGGCAACCTCGGCAAGTACTGCTGCTGGGCGATGGCCGCCGTCGGCATCGGCCTGGCGTGGGGCCGAGGCGGGATGCTCGTGATGGGGCAGGGGGTGTTCTTCGCTCTCGGTGCGTACGCGATGGCCATGCACCTCACGCTGGAGACCGCCGGTGACGGGGTCCCGGGGTTCATGGTGCTCTACGACCCGCTCGCGCCGCTCCCGGCGTTCTGGGAGCCGTTCCGCAGCGCTGCGTTCACCCTGCTGGCGATCGTGCTGCTCCCGGTGGTCGTGGCCGGCATCCTCGGCTACGCGCTGTTCAAGCGCCGCGTGAAGGGCGCGTACTTCGCGATCCTGACGCAGGCGCTCGCCGTCGCGCTCGCCACCCTGGTCAGCTCCACGATCCGCGAGACCGGCGGCGACACCGGGCTCAGCGACTTCAAGTACTTCTTCGGTTTCGTGCTGAAGGACCCGGCGAACAGGAACATGGTGTACCTCATCACGGCCGCGCTGCTCGTCGTGTGCCTGCTCGTGGTGTGGCAGCTCTACCGCAGCCGCTTCGGTGAGCTCCTCGTCGCCACCCGGGACGCCGAGGAGCGCGTGCGCTTCCTCGGCTACGACCCGGCCAACATCAAGCTCGCCGCCTTCGTCGTCGCAGCGCTGATGGCAAGCATCGGCGGAGCGATGTTCGTGCCCATCGTGGGCATCATCACGCCGGCCGAGATCGGTGCTGCCGCCTCGATCCTCATGATCGCGGGCGTCGCCTTCGGCGGCCGCGCCTCGCTCTTCGGCCCCGCGCTCGGCGCGATGGCGGTCGGCTGGGGGCAGTCGAGCCTCGGCTCCACCTGGCCCGACGGCTGGACCTACATCATCGGCCTGCTGTTCATCGTCGTCATCCTCTTCCTGCCGAAAGGACTGTCGTCGGTGCCGGCCAGGTTCACGGCAGCGCGACGGGGCCCGGGCGAACAGCCCGCGGCGGCGACCGCCACCCTGCAGCTCGAGGAGGCGAAGTCGTGACCGACGCGTCGCTCGTCGTCACGGACCTCCACGTCGAGTTCTCGGGCTTCGTCGCGGTCGGCGGCGTCTCCTTCGACGCGCACCCCGGCGAGGTCCGGTTCCTCATCGGCCCGAACGGCGCCGGCAAGACGACCTGCATCGACGCCATCACGGGGCTCTCTGCGGCCACCGGGTCGGCGAGGCTCGGCGAGCAGGAGCTGCTCGGCAGGCCGGTGCACAAGATCGTCCGGCTCGGGGTCGGCCGCACGTTCCAGACCGCCAGCGTCTTCAACGAGCTCTCGGTGCTGCAGAATCTCGACATCGCCGCCGGACGCCACCGCCACTGGGCCTCGCTGCTACGGGCCCGGCGTGGCGTCGACCCGTCGATCATGCAGGCGCTGGAGGAGACAGGACTCGCCGGCGAGCTCGCCACGCCGGCCGGCATCCTGTCGCACGGCCAGAAGCAGTGGCTGGAGATCGCGATGCTGCTCGTGCAGGACGCGAGGGTGCTGCTGCTCGACGAACCAGTCGCCGGCATGAGCCAGGACGAGCGGACCGCGACCGGCGAGCTCCTGCAGCGTGTCGCGGCGAAGCGCATTGTGCTGGTGGTCGAGCACGACATGGACTTCATGCGCCGCTTTGCCACGCGCGTGACGGTGCTACACCAGGGCAAGGTGCTCTCACACGGCACGGTGGCCGAGGTGCAGGCCGACCCCAAGGTGCAGGAGGTCTACCTCGGCACTGCGGGCGCCGCGACCACGGCCGCGATGTCGGTCGTGCCCGAAGCGGCAGCCGTCGGGCTCGCAGGCTCGCCGACGGTGTCAACTGTCCGGCTCGCAAGCTCGCCGGAGCTGGCAGCCGGGACGCAGCAGCAGGAGGAGGACTGAACATGCTTGAGCTCACCGACATCGAGGCCGGCTACGGGCGCACGCGGGTGCTGCACGGGGTGACGGTGCCGGCCGGGAAGGTCGTGGCCGTGCTCGGCCACAACGGCGCCGGCAAGACGACGCTGCTGCGGGTCGCGATCGGGCTCATCAAGCCGACGAAGGGCCGCGTGTTCTTCGACGGCGAAGACATCGCGTCGCTCGCCCCCAACAAGCGCGTCGCTCGCGGCATGGCGTACGTGCCGCAGGGTCAGCAGGCGTTCGGCCAGCTCACCACGCTCGAGAATCTGCAGCTCGTCGCCGACGGACGCCGGGGCGGCAAGGCCCTCATCGACGCGCAGCTGGCTCGCTTCCCCGCACTGGAGCAGTTCGCAGCCCGGAAGGCAGGCCTGCTCTCGGGCGGGCAGCGCCAGCAGCTCGCGATCGCCCGCGCCCTCATCACCGAGCCGAAGCTGCTCATCCTTGACGAGCCGACCGAGGGCATCCAGCCCACGATCGTCGCCGAGATCGAGCGCACCATCGTGCAGCTGGCCGGCGAGGGCATCAACGTGCTGCTCGTCGAGCAGCACATCGGCTTCGCCCTCGAGGCCGCTGAGCGCTACGTCGTGCTCGCCTCGGGCTTCGTCACCCAGACCGACGAGGGGGGCTCGGCAGCCGTCTCCACCGTGCGAGCCGCCATGGCGATCTGAGCCGACATTACCGGTTTCCGGGCCTGCAATACGTTCGTAACAACGAACCCGGAACATGCCCCACGCCCGGCGCGTGAGGGGATGCCACTATGAGCAGGACAGGCAACGCGCGCGCGGCCGCGGAGGACAGCCTCGAGGACTATGCCTTCCGATATGTGCCGCGCACCTTCCGGCGCTGGAGCGCGGCGTCCGTCGGCGCGACAGCCCTCGGGTCCATCGCGTTCCTCGCCGATTTCTCGATCGGCGCGACCATCGGCATCGACCACGGTACCGCCAATGCCATGCTCGGCATCCTGTTCGCGTCGGTCATCATCGTCATCGTGGGCGTACCCGTCGCCTACTACGCCGCCCGCTACAACCTCGACCTCGACCTCATCGCCCGTGGCTCGGGATTCGGCTACTACGGCTCGATCATCACAACCGTGGTCTTCGCGGGCTTCACCTGCATCTTCTTTGCCTTGGAGGGCGCCATCATGGCGCAGGGGCTGCAGGTGGCGACGGGGACGCCGCTGTGGCTCGGCTATCTCATCTCGACCGTGGTCGTGATCCCGATCGTCATCTACGGCATGCGTGCGCTGGAGCGCCTGCAATTCTGGACCACGCCCCTGTGGCTCGCCCTCGCCCTGCTGCCGCTGCTGTGGATCATCGTCTCCGACCCCGAGTCAGTGCGCGCCTTCACGTCGTTCAACGGCAACTCCGACGGCTCGATCAGTTTCGGCGCCGTTGTCTCAAGCGCGGCCGTGTGCTTCGCCCTCACCCCGCAGCTGGCGGAGCAGATCGACTACATCCGCGCCATGCCGCCGCGCACGCCGTCGAACGCCCGCTCGTGGTGGACGTCGTTCGCATTGTCCGGCCCGGGCTGGGTCATCTTCAGCAGCACCAAGCAGATGATCGGGGTGTTTCTCGCCGTCTACGTCCTCGTGAAAATCGATCCCACCCTCGGGCACTCCGCGACCGAACCGGTCAAGCAGTTCGTCGGCATGTACCAGACCCTGTTCCCCGACTGGCTCGCAATCGCCCTCGCCCTCGTGCTCATCGTGGTCGCGCAGGTGAAGATCAACGTGACGAACGCGTATTCGGGCTCGCTCGCCTGGTCGAACGTCTTCACCCGGGTGGCAAAGCACTACCCGGGTCGCACGATCTTCGTGCTGCTCAACCTTGTGATCGCGTACGCGCTCATGATGCTGGACGTCTTCACCCTCATCTCCTTCGTCCTGAGCCTGTACGCGAACGTCGTCATGGCTTGGCTCGTGACAATCGCCACCGATATCGCGATCAACAAGTGGGTGCTGCGCATCTCGCCGCGCTTCCCGGAATTCCGCCGTGGCATGCTGCACGACTGGAACCCGGTGGGGCTCGTGTCGGTGGGGCTCGCCTCGGTGCTTTCGCTGATCGCGTTCGCCGGGCTGCTCGGCACCGCCGTCAAGCCGTTCTCGGTGCTCATCGCGATCGGCGTCGCGTTCGTCGCCACGCCGGTCATGGCCCTCGCCACCCGGGGACGCTACTACCTCCGCCGCCGCTCCGACGGCATCGACTCTCCCCTGTTCGACGAGCACGGCAACCCCTCGGGTGAGCGGCTCCGCTGCCATGTCACCGGATACATGTTCGAGCGACCGGATATGCTGGCCTCGGCCCAGCGAGGGGAGCACGGCCAGGTGCAGTACGTCTCGTCGCTGGCGCTCACGCTCGACGATTCCGATCGCTACGTGCTTCCGCCGGAAGTCACCGGCCCCCCGCACTGGGCGACCGATCGAGGCAGGGGAACGTGATGGAGGAGCCGGTCGACACCGCGACCGCGATTCTGGCGAGCGCGGCGGTTCTGCTGCGTGAGCACACGTTCGACGACATCTCCTATCGCACCCTCGCCGACGAGGTCGGTATCTCGGAGCGCACGGTTTACCGCCAGTACCCCACGCGTGCGCACCTGCTCGCCGCACTGTCGAACTGGATTGAGCAGACCCATTTCCCGCTGCCGCCGTTCGTGACCGTGGCCGATTTCCGCGCGGCCGTGCACGAGCGCTTCCGCGCCTTCGACGCGTTGCCCGCGTACGCATTCGTCGGCGCACGGGCGTCTACGATCTCGCTGACGCTCGACGCCGAGCCCGCCTTCATCACGCGTGCGATCGAGGCGATGCTCGACGTGTCGGCTTCGACGCTCAACCGGCGGGATCGGCGGCGGGTCGCGGCATCCCTGCGTTACTTCTCGTCGGCGATGTTCTGGGCGCGACTGCGCACGGGCTTCGACCTGGATGCCGGCGAGATCTGCGACGCGTTCGATCGCGCCGTGGGCACAGTGCTCGCGAGGCTGCCCGACGCGACGTGGGCGGAGCCGTGAGCGGGTCGATGGCCGTCCCGGCGCTGAGCGGCACGCGAGCGGCGATCCTCGCCGCCTACGCCGAGCTGATCGAGGAAGTCGGCAGCGACGACGTGTCGTACCGGCTCGTCGCCCGCCGGGCCGGCATCGCCGAGCGCACGGTGTTCCGCAACTACCCTACGCGGGTCGATCTGCTGCTGGCGACCGCAGCGTGGATCGAGGCGACGGTGTTCGTCCGCGAGGAGTCACACTCGATCTTCGACATCCCCCTCGCGATCCGCGACGCGATGCAGCGGTACGACGCGCGGCCGGAACTCGCGCACGTCGTCGCCGAGACGGCAATGCGCGGTGTGAGCGGCGCGGCGCCGTCGCCCGGCCGGGCGCACCTCGAGCGGCTGCTGGACGCCGAGGTGCCATCCCTCGACGCGGCGCAGCGCAGAGCGGTCATCGTGGCGCTGTCCCACCTCGACTCCGCCGCGACCTGGGTGACGTTTCGCCGCGAGTTCGGCATGGACCGGCGTGACATCGCCGACGCGGCCGCATGGGCAGCGGAGGCGGTGCTCGACAGCATCCGCGACCGCGTCGTCCCGTAGGCGCCGGGCCGGCCAAGTGAACTACGCTGCATCCGAAGCCGGACCGGTCGGCGTAGCGCGATCCAGGAGCGACTCCACATAAAGCCGGCCAAACGGCCGGCTTCAATGGTGCGCACGCAACGGCGGCGCCCCGGGTCACTCCGGGGCGAACTGTCCCGTCGCGAAGGCCACCGCCGCGGCCCGGTCCTCGTCGCTCGTGCCCCACGCGGCCTGTACGACCGCGCCCCACGCCTCGCAGCTGCGCACCTCGAACGCCTTCGCCTCCGCGGTGCCCGGCCACGTCGCCGGGTCGAAGGCGGCCGCGCCCAGGTGCATGAACAGCCCCAGGAGGGCCAGGTCCCAGCCGCCGCCGATGCCGATCGTGCCGCCCGGGCCGAACTGGCGGACCATCTCGTCGACGACCTCGGCCGGCGCGGTGTGCTCCAGCTCCAGCGCGGTACGGTCGCCGCCCGACGGGGCCAGGCGCAGCTCCACCTCGGTCGCCATCCCCTCCCCCATCGACCAGGTGACGCGCAGCAGCGCCGGCGCCTCGCAGCGCAGGATCTCGCCGCCGGCGTTGCCCTGCAGCTGGTACGAGCCGCCGGGGCGCAGGTCGCCCTCGACCGGGGCGAGCCAGCGGGCCAGGCGGCCGGGGTCGGTGCAGGCGTCCCACACGTCCTCGACGGTCGCGTCGTACGTGCGGCGCAGCAGCAGCGAGCGGCCGTCGCCGCCGCCGGTCAGCGGGGCGGTGCCCAGCTCGCGGTGGGTGGCGTTGATCTGGTTGACGAGGTCGATCACGGGTCCTCCTTGTCTCGGGCGCGGGCGCGCCGGCCCCGGGCCAGCTCGGTGCCCAGGGCGTCGAGGCGCTGGTTCCAGAAGCCGCGGAAACGGTCCAGCCAGGCGTCGACCTCCTGGAGCGGGGCGGCGTCGACGGCGTACAGGCGGCGGGTGCCGTCCGCGCGCACGGTGGCGAAGCCGGCCTCGCGCAGCACCTTGAGGTGCTGGGAGACGGCCGGCTGGGAGATGCCGAACTCGGCCCGGACGGCCTCGCTTATCGCTCCGGCGGGCCGCTCGCCGTCGGCGAGCAGCTCCAGGATCCGCCGGCGAACGGGGTCGCCGAGCACGTCGAACGCGTGCATGAGCCGAGAGTGTCACCCGGGCCTTATATAAGTCAAGCCTGAAATAGCGCGGGTGCGGTTGAATGGCGGTATGGAATGGATCCCGGCGCTGATCCTGGCCGTGGTCGCGGTGCTCGCCCTGAGCGCGCGCCGCGGCCCCGACCCGGACGCGGCCCGCCGCCTGGCCGCGGTCGAGCGCAAGCTCGACCTGATCATGGAGAACCTGGGCATCCAGGAGCCCGTGCCGGACGTGCACCCGATGGTGCTGCAGGAGCTGCAGCAGGGCCGGAAGATCCAGGCGATCAAGGCGTACCGCGAGGCCACGGGCGTCGGCCTGAAGGAGGCCAAGGACGAGGTCGAGGCCATCGGCCGCCGCTACGGCCTGTCCACCTAGCCACGTGTGGCGGGGCGGGGCCCGGTGCCCGGTGCGCGACGTCGAGCGGGCGTGGATCGAACGCTCGCTCGACTGGCTGGTCGCGCAGTTCGGGCGCGTCGCGCTGTTCGGTGACGTGTTCACGCCCACCGACGAGTACTTCCCCGGCGTCTACACGGGCAGCCCCGCCGACGTCGAGGCGGTCGTGCGGCGCCTCTGCCTGCGCATGGGGGTCGACCGCGCCGCGATCGCGGTCGAGTACGACGCCGACGGGCCCGCGGCCGAGCTCGCGGGGCACGTGCCGCTGCACACCGACCGGTCCGCGGCCGCCGGACACTTCCGCGTGCAGGACGGGCGCGCGGTCGTCACGATCCGGGAGGACCTCGCGGCGCGGCCGATGGCGCTCGTGGCCACGGTCGCGCACGAGCTCGGCCACGTGCGGCTGCTCGCCGAGGGCCGCGTCGACCCCGGCGCCCGCGACCACGAGCCGCTCACCGACCTGTGCGCGCTCTACTTCGGCTTCGGCATCTTCGGCGCCAACGCCGCGTTCGACTACGCGCGGCGCGCGCACGGCGAGTACACGTACACCAGCACCAGCCGCCTCGGTTACCTGACCGAGCCCATGTACGGCTACGCCCTGGCCCGGTACGCGTGGCTGCGCGGCGAGCCCGCCCCGGCCTGGGCGCGCCACCTCGACACCAACCCCCGCGCCGTGTTCAGGCAGGGTCTGCGGTACCTCGCCCGGTCGCGATGAACGCCAGCGCCGCGAACAGCGCCGCCGCCGGAGCCGCGGGGAGCAGGCCGAGCGACCAGTCGGGCGCCTGCGCCGCCGGCAGCGGCCGCGAGTCCTGCTGAACGGCGATGGCGATCACGACGTCGCGCCCCGGATTCGCCGCCCGGGCCCGGGCCAGCAGCTGCTCCCGGGCCTCGGTGGTGATCCGTGTGCGCAGCTGCTCCTCGGGCTGCGGCCGCGACCACGCGTACAGCATCGGCGCCACCAGCAGTGCCAGGAACGCCACGGCGGCCAGGCCCGCCAGGTGCACACCCCGGCGCCGCCCCAGGCCCGCGGCCACGGCCAGGGCGACCAGGCCCGCGACGATCAGCGTGCCGTCGAGCTCCCGCGCCCCCGGGCCGGTCAGGTCGAGCAGCGCGTTGGGAAACCCGCTCCCACCGGTGCGGGCGTCGACGGAGAGCGCGACGGCGGCCAGGCACGCAACGCCGATCCGGCGGGCCACGACGACCGGGAGGGGACCGGGGAGACTCAGGGTGTACAGCAGGAAGGCCGTCATCGCCAGGCTGCCCGTCCACGGCAGCACGTGCCCGGCGACGAGCCCGGCGACGTGGGCCGTCGCGAGCCCGGTGACCAGCAGCCGCAGCCAGCCCTGCTCCCCCATGCGCCAATCCTGCCATCAAGCGACGCCCGGCGATGTCCCGGGCCGGCGCCACCGACGTGCAAGCAAAGCGACGCCTGACCATGTCCCCCGGGCCGCACGATATGTCGGGCGCTGGCGCGCCGCGACATATCAGATTTTTCGCCTGACCGGTCATATGCCGGATTCAGGGGGGTTCAGGCGCGCGGACAGGAGCCGGCGGCGAGCACGTGGTACACGTCGGCGGCGCCGCGGCACGGAACCGGGGGCGGCGCGGTGCGGGCGAAGGCCTGCCAGCCGGGCGGCGCCGCCGGGAACGCCGCGAGCAGCGCCAGGGCCACCACGATCGCGAGGCGCACCCCGGGCCGGCGCAGCAGCGGCGCCGGTCCGGGGTCGATGCCCGCGGGGCAGTGGTCGAGGTCGATCACCGCGTCATGCTACCCGGCGGCGACGAGCTCGCGATCCACTGTGGAGGGAGCCGCCGGCGGGCGGGACGGCCACCAGTTCGCGCGGCCCAGCAGCGTCATCGTGGCCGGCACGAGCAGCATCCGCACCACGGTGGCGTCGAGCACGATGGCCACCACCAGGCCGAGGCCGATCTCCTTGATGGGCGCGAACCCGCCCAGCAGGAAGCCCGCGAACACCACCACGAGCAGCAGCGCCGCCGAGGTGACGATCCGCCCGGTCTGCTGCAGGCCGACCGCGACGGCTTCGCGGGCGTCGGCGCTCTGCAGGTACCGCTCCCGGATTCTGGCCAGGAGGAACACCTCGTAGTCGACGGAGAGGCCGAACGCGATAGCGGCGACGAGTACCGGCACGGTGAGGTCGACCGCGTCGAGTCGCCCGGTGCCGAACCAGCTCGCGAGGTGGCCGTCCTGGAACACCCACACGATCGCGCCGAACGCCGCGGCGATGCTCAGCAGGCTGGTCAGCACCGCCTTGACGGGCAGCAGGACCGAGCGGGTGAACAAGGCCAGCAGCGCGAAGGTGGCCACGAGCACGACGAGCGCGGCCCACGGCCCGTACTCAGCGAGCATGGCGCGGTAGTCGACGAGCCGCGCGGCGTCGCCCGCCACCAGCACCTCGAACGGCGCCGGCAGGTCCCGCACCGCCTGCAGGGTCGCGCGGCCGCCGGCGGTCCAGGGCTGGTGCGCCGGCGTCGCACGCACGACGCTGACGTCGGCGGAGACCGGTACGACCTCCACTGTGGACACACCCGGCACCGAGCGCACCCGCGCGGCGAAGTCCGCGGTCGCGGCGGCGCCGGCGGGCGAGCGCACGACGGCGGCGATGGCGTCGGGGCCGACCAGGTCCGGGAAGTGCGCGGCGAGCACGTCGTACTGCTTGCGCGTCTCGGTCGTCGCCGGCAGGGCGCGCGCGTCGCTGTTGGTGAGACGAAGATGCAGCGACGGTACCGCCAGCAGCAGCACTCCGGCCGCGGTGACCACTGTGACCAGCAGCGGGCGGCGCTGGACGGCGTGGGCGAGCCGGCCGAACACGCCGGCTCCGGCCGCGGCCCGCGCCGGTTTGATCCGGCCGCCGACGAGCCGCAGCACGGCGGGCAGCAGGGTGAGCACCGCGAGCATGTCCACGACGACGACGCCGGCGCCGGCCAGGCCCATCGAGCGCAGGAACGCGTCCGGGAACACGGTGAGGCCGAGCAGGCTCGCGGCGACGGTCAGTCCGGTGACGGCGATGGTGCGGCCGGCCTTGGCGACGGCCCGCCGCAGGGCCTCGTCGCGGTCGGCGGTCTGGGCCAGTTCGCTGCGGTACCGGCTGATGAGCAGCAGCCCGTAGTCGACCGCGAGGCCCATGCT
Source organism: Dactylosporangium sp. NPDC049140 (assembly GCF_040648435.1). Classification (NCBI taxonomy): domain Bacteria; kingdom Bacillati; phylum Actinomycetota; class Actinomycetes; order Micromonosporales; family Micromonosporaceae; genus Dactylosporangium; species Dactylosporangium sp. NPDC049140. The sequence goes on from NZ_JBEZDS010000042.1 coordinate 13,523, forward strand.
CAGCATCGTGGCGACCTGGATCGCGTAGACGCTGATGTCGGTGACGAAGCTGCCGAGGTACAGGATCCCGAAGGTCGCGCCCGTGCCGGCCAGGGCGACCATCAGGGGCATCAGCCCCGCGACGAGGCCGCCGAAGACCACGATGAGCAGGATCAGCACCACCGGCAGCGTGAAGATCTCGGCGCGCTGGACGTCGCTCTGTGCCTGCATGCCGAACTCGGTGTTCGTCAGCGGCCCGCCGGCGACCGTGATCCGGCCCGGCGCGGCCGCGCGGATGCGCTCGGCGACCGCGCCGGCCTGGGCCTCGGTCGCCTCCGCCGTGAGCGTGATGTCGGTGAGCACGGCCTGCCCGTCGGCGCTGGGCAGCGGCGGGGCGACCTCGGTCACGCCGGGCATGGTGCGCGCGGCCTCGAGCGCGGGGCCGGCATCGGCGCCGCCGGTGACGACGACGGTGAGGTGCTGCCCGGCGGGGCCGCCGGCCCGCTCGCGCAGGTCGAGGGCGCGCTCGTTCTCGCTGCCGGGCACGGTCGCGACCTGGGCCGTGAGCTTCTCGAACACCCCGCCGCCGAAGCCGACGCCGAGCCCGACGACGCCGACCCAGATGAGGATCGTCAGTATTGTTCTGGACATGCGTCGATGCTTTCGCCGGGGCCGCCTAGTCCGCATCGCCGACAGGAGCGGGACGGATCCCTCGTGAGAGGGATCCTCCGTACCGTCCGCACCGCCTTCCGCGCCGGCCTGCCCCTGGACGCCCGCGGCGCGCCGGTGCCGGCCTCGCTCATCGCCGAGCTGCTGCTCGACGGCCCGGCCGCGCGGCCCGGACGCACGGCGCGCATCGACCTGACCGGCGCGCGCATCACCGGCCGGCTCGACCTGACCGGCGCGCGCATCGACGCGCCGATGCGGCTGCGGCACTGCACGTTCGCACAGCCGCTGGTGCTCGACCACGCCGAGCTCGCCTCGGTGAACCTCGACGACAGTACGCTGCCGTCGCTGGACGCCGAGTCGCTGCGCGTGCGCCGCTGGTTCGGGATGCGCCACGCGCACGTGGCGGGCGAGGCCTGGTTCCACCACGTCCGGGTCGACGGCGCCCTGGACCTGTCCGGAAGCGGCTTCGGCGGCGCCGTCAACCTGCAGCGCGCCGTGGTCGAGGGGGACGCGCGGATCGGACACGGATCGACGTACGGTTGCGGCGTCCGCCTGGACGGCGCGCGCATCGCCGGCGACCTGAACATCGCGCAGTGCACAATGCGCGCACCGGCGGACGGCGGCCCGGCGATCGCCGCGAACGGCGCCGTGGTCGGCGGCGGCGTGTGGGCCCACGAGCTGGTCGCCGACGGCATGGTGATGTTCATCGGCCTGCGCGCCGCCACGGCGATCGTGCTGCAGCGCTCGGTACTGCGGACTCCCGACGACTCCGCACTGCTGCTCATCGAGGCCGAGACGCGGACGCTGACGCTGCGCCCCGACCCGTCGTCGACCGGCGCCGTCGTGCTGCGCGACGCGCGCGTTGGCCGCCTGGTCGACGACCCGGTCGGCTGGCCGGCGGCGTGCACGATCGAGCTCGGGGGCCTGACGTACGATCGGATCAGCCGCCGCTCGAGCGACACGACCGCCTGGACCGCCCGCGAGCGCCTGGCCTGGATGGCGCGCTACGACCCCACGTTCGCGCCGGGCCCGTACGACCAGCTAGCCGCGGCCCTGCGCCACGACGGCCGCGAGCAGGAGGCGCGCCAGGTCCTGCGCGTGCGCGAACGCCTGCGGCACCGCGCGATGGGCCGCCTGGGCGCGGTGTGGGGCGCGGTGCAGGACGCGACGATAGGCTTCGGCTACCGCCCGGCGCGGGCCCTGCTTTGGCTGGTGGCGGTCTTCGGCGCGGGGTCGGCGTGGTTCGCTTGGAGCGGCCCGCTGCCCCCGGTGAAGCCGGGCGAGTCACCGACCTGGGACCCGCTGCTGTACACCCTGGACCTGCTCGTGCCGCTCGTCGACCTGGGCCACGAACACGCCTGGAACCCGGCCGGCCCGGACAAGGCGGCGGCCGTGCTGATCATGGCCGCCGGCTGGATCCTGGCAACGACGGTGATCGCCGGCGCGGGCCGCGCCCTACGCCGCTGAGGGGTTTCGACGACGGCGGCGATCACCGGCGCGGCGCATTCCCTGCACCGCTGACGGGGCCCCTGCCGACCACGGCGATCACCGACGACGGCGACCGTTCGAGAGCGGCTCCGTCGTAGGAGCAGCGGGCCTCGCCGATCGACAACATGTTCGTGCGCGCCCACACACAAACCACCGGCAGCGGCACCAGCAGGGAAGAACCCACCACAGCATGGGGCTCGGCGGCTACAGCGATCACTGACGTCGCTGGCCGTTCTAGTGCGGCCCGTCGTAGGAGCGGCGAGCCTCGTCGATCGACGACATGTTTGTGCGGGCCCACATACGAACCGCCGACAGGGGCTCGAGCAGGGAGAGCCCCAGCGGCGTCAGGGCGTACCCGGCGTCGGAGGTGCGCACGAGGCCGTCGCGCTCCAGGCTGCGCAGCGTCTGGGTCAGCATCTTCTCGCTGATGCCCGGGGTTGATGCGCGCAGCTCGCCGAAGCGGTGCGGGGCCGTCGCGAGGCGGTCCAGCAGCTGCACCGTCCATCGGTCGGCCAGGCGGGCCAGGGTCTGGCGGGTCGCGCAGGTCTGTGGGCAGGACGGGTCGGCGCCGGCGGGCAGCAGCGTGCCGGGCCGCGGGCGGGGAGCGGTCGGAAGTGAGGGACGACGCACAGGATCCATAGACGCGTACTTGTGAGTGCGTACGGCTGTGCAGACTGCAGTCCGACCCGACGGGCAGCGGTCGGAAATGAGGGACCACGCACAGAGTCGACCATCGACGCGGCACTTGTCAGTCCGTACGTCCGCGCAGCCCACAGTCCGACCCGACGGGCAGCCGCCGGAAGCGAGGGACCACGCACAAAATCGACCAACGACGCGGCAGGTGTCAC
>NZ_JBEZDS010000042.1:16603-110818 GCF_040648435.1 Dactylosporangium sp. NPDC049140
AGTCCGTACGTCCGCGCAGCCCACAGTCCGACCCGACGGGCAGCCGCCGGAAGCGAGGGACCACGCACAAAATCGACCAACGACGCGGCAGGTGTAAGTCCGTACGTCCGCGCAGACCGCGGTCCGACCCGACGGGGAGCAGTCGGAAGTGAGGGACCACGCACAGGATCGACCATGGGCGCGCTTGTCAGTGCGTACGGCTGTGCGGACCGTGGTTCGACCGGACTGGCGACGGCTGCCGTGTGTGGTTGTAAGTGTGGACGCACTTGCAAGTGCGTACTTGTGCGCAAAGGATGAATCGGCCGAGGGTTTAGGGCGTGGAGATCGGTGAAACGCTCTTTGAAATTGGCGACACGCGCGTTGAGTTTGTCGCGGACGGCGAGGTCCGTGGGGCGGCCGAGGAGTTCTTTCCCGGCAGTGACTGGGGGCCGCACCGCCACCTGCTCGACCCGCACGGCAACGTGGTTGCGCGCGTCGGGGCGTTCCTCATTCGCACATCGAGCGACACGATTCTCATCGATGCCGGCCTGGGAAGGAGCGGAAACGAAAGGGAGCACGACGGCGCGCTGATCGAGAATCTCCGCAAACTCACGGTCGCGCCCGAAGAGGTTGACCTCGTCGTGCTCACCCACCTGCACCGCGACCACGTGGGCTGGGTCGGCGCCTTCCCCCGCGCCCGCTACGCCGTCGACCAGCGCGAATGGGACTACTGGAGCAACCACCCCGGCGGCGTCGGGCCCGACCCCGACCGCGTGCTCGCGCACATCGAACAGCGCCGTGAGCGCCTCGACCACCCGAATCTGCACGCGATCCCCACGCCGGGGCACACACCCGGGCACACGAGCGTGCTCGTCACGGACAACGGTACCGACCGGCGGCTGCTCGTTCTTGGCGACCTGGTGCACACACGCGCACAAATGGACGAACCGAACTGGCGGTTCCGCTCCGATGTGGACGCCGACGAGGCCCGGAGGAGCCGCAAGGCGATCTTCCAGGAGTACCGCGACGGGCGCACGGTACTTGCCGCAGCGCACGTGAACGGGCCTGTCGCGTGAAGTTACTTGCCAGTACCATCGCGCCACACCCCCCGATCCATAGGAGGCCCGATGGCACCGCCCGCCCGCCGCCGCTCCGGCTACTGGTTACTGGTCATACCTACGGTCGCGCCGCTGCTCACACCCCTGTACGACCGTGCCGACCCGGCGCTGTGGGGCGTGCCGTTCTTCTACTGGTACCAGATGGCCTGCGTCCTGCTCGCCATGCTGATCATCGCTGGGGTGCACCTGCGTAACCGCCGGCAGGAGTTCCACCGATGAACGGCGGGGTCGAGTCCGCCGTCTTCGTCGGGCTCATGATCGCGATGCTGCTGCTCGGCGTCGGCGCGGCGCGCTGGCGGCGGCCGCGGGACATCCACAGCCTCGAGGAGTGGGGCGTCGGCGGCCGGGCCTTCGGCAACTGGACGACGTGGTTCCTGCTCGGCGGGAGCATGTACAGCGCATACACCTTCGTCGCCGTGCCCGCCCTCACCTACGGCGTCGGCGCGATGGGCTTCTTCGCCATCCCGTTCGCGACGCTCACCACGCCGCTGTCGTTCATCTTCACCACACGGGCCTGGTCGGTCGCGCACCGGCACGGGTTCGTGACGCCCGGGGAGTTCGCCGCCGCCCGCTTCGGCTCCCGCGGGCTGGGCGCGGCCGTCGCACTCACCGGGATCGCGGCCACCATGCCGTACATCGCCGTGCAGCTCAGCGCGTTGCAGGCGGTGCTGCAGACGGTCGGGATGCGGGGCGAGTGGCCGCTGCTGGCCGCGGTCACGGTGGTGGCGCTGTGCACGTTCCGCTCCGGCCTGCGCGCGCCCGCGCTGCTGTCCATCGCCAAGGACGTGCTGCTGGGCTGGGTCGTCGTGGCCGCGCTGCTGATCGTGGCCATGAACGGCGGCTGGGGCGAGTCGTTCCGGCGGGCCGGCGCGCACTTCGCCGCGACCCCGTCGCCGTCCGACGGGCTGCTGCTGGGCGGGTCGGCCGGGCAGAGCGCCTACCTGACCATGGTCATCGGCTCCGCGCTGTCGATCTTCGTGTACCCGCACGCGCTCACGACGATGCTCGCCGCGAAGGACCGCTCGACGGTGCAGCGCAACACCGCCGCGCTGCCGATCTACTGCCTGGTGCTCGGGCTCATGGGGATGCTCGGCTTCTTCGCACTGTCGCAGGGCGTGCTCCCGGTCGGCCACGACCTCAACACCGTCATGCCGCAGCTGTTCCACGCCCTCTTCCCGCCGTGGTCGTCGGGCATCGCGCTGGCCGCGTTCGGCATCGCCGCGCTCATCCCGGCCGCGGTCATGTCCATCGCCGCCGCGAACGCGTTCACGCGCTCGATCTACCGTGCCTACCTGCGCCCGGGCGCCGCCCCGGCCGAGGAGGCGCGGGTCAGCCGCTGGACGTCGCTGGTGGTGAAGGTCGGCGCGGTCGGCTGCATCCTGCTGCTCGACCCGGCGTTCTCGGTCGACCTGCAGCTGATCGGCGGGGTCATCATCCTGCAGACCATCCCGGCCGGCCTCGTGGGCCTGGTAACCGGCTGGTTCCACCGCCTGGCGCTCATCGCCGGGCTCGTCGTGGGCCTCGGGGCCGGGCTCGTGATGTTGTACCGCATCCCGCAGCCGGGTCCGGGCGGCACCATCGCCAAGGCCCACTTCGGCGGCTCGATCACCACGATCGCCGGCTGGCCGGTGTACGTCGGGATCGTCGCCCTCGCCGTGAACCTCGCGGTCGCCGTGCTCGGCACGCTGCTGCTGCGCGCCGCCCGGGTGCGGCCCGGCCGCGACCAGACCCGCCCCGAGGACTACGACGCGGACGCCGACGACCCGATGGTCAAGCGCCTCGAGAACCTCCTCGACGGCCTGCCCTCGAACCCGGCCGGCGTCCACGCCGTACACCGTTATCCACGCTGAGCGAGCGCTCAGCGCGCGCTGAGCGAGTGCTCAGAACGCGCCGAGCGAACGCTCAGAACACGCGCAGCTCGTAGATGCGCGCCGCGCCGTCGGCACCCTGCGTCGGGGTGCCGGCGGTGAGGCGCACGTACCGCCCGGAGACCCCGCTGACCGGGTGCGTCGTGTTCGCGGCGGTGTTGTTCGTGACGCCGACCGCCTGGGTCCACGTCGTGCCGTCGTTGGACACCGCGATGGTGAAGGCCCTGGTGTTGTACGCGGCCGACTCCCCGCCGGCCTGAGCGTGCGCGACCTCGAACCGGGAGATGCTCTTCGTCGCGCCGAGGTCGACCTGCAGCCAGGGCCCCGCGAGCGACGAGCAGAACTTGTCGGAGTTGCCCCCGGTGACGCTGCCGTTGACCGCCTTCTCCGGGCCCTCCGACGCCGCGCACGGCGTCGAGCCGGTCGCCGGGCGGCCCTGGGCGAGGTTCGTCCCGGGCCCGGCCGGCGCGCCGACGGCCACGTTGTCGAACGCGGCCGCGGCGTTGAAGACCCGCACGCCGTCGGCCCCGGAGGCGTAGGTCGCGTCCGTCACGCTGATCCGCGGCGTGGCCAGGTCGTCGACGTACACCTTGAGCGACGATCCGACCGCGGTCACCCGCAGGTGGTAGGTCGTGCCCACGGCCACGGTGAGGCTCGCCGTGCCGAGCTGGGTCCAGTTGTTCGCGGCCCGGCCCAGCACGACCCGCCCGGCCGGGCTGATCCCGGCGTAGTAGCCGCTGTACGCATCCGTGCCGGTCGCCGCGCCCGTGGCCCGGAACACCAGGCCCGCGTCGCCCGAGCCGGCGGTGACGGTCACGTCGGCGTCGTAGGTGAAGTCGCCGAAGTTGGTGTCCAGCAACGCCTTGCCGCCCAGCGAGCTGCCGGCCTCGTAGCGGCCGTTGACGGCGGAGAAGCTGCCGCCGTACGTCTTCCAGCCCAGCGCGTTGGCGTCGCCGAAGTTGTCCTTGACCCGCATGGTGACGCGCTGGATGGTGCCGTCGGCGTTGAAGTTCATGCGGTCGTAGGCGAGCTGGCGGTGGTTGCCGTCGGTCTCGCTCAGCGGCCGGCGGTGGTAGAAGATGTACCACGTGTCGGTGCCCGGCACGTTGACGACCGAGTTGTGCCCGGAGCCCTTCGCGACCGCCGGGTCCTGCGCGAGGACCTTGTCCAGCCGCGTGAACGGGCCGGTCGGGGAGTTCGCGATCGCGTACGACACCGAGTAGTCCGGGCCGGTCCAGGCGCCCTCGGACCACATCAGGTAGTACTTGCCGTTGCGCTTGAACATCTGGGGGCCCTCGACGTACCCGGACGGCGTGATCTCCTTGTAGGTGCTGCCGTCGGGGAACGTGCCGATGCTTGTCATGTCGGCGCCCAGCCGGGCGACGTTGGCGTGGCCGTGCCCGCCGTAGTAGATGTAGGCCTGCCCGTCGTCGTCGATGAAGACGTCCTGGTCGATGGGCTGGGCGCCGTTGTAGTACTGCCCGATGAGCGGCTTGCCCAGCGCGTCGCGGTAGGGGCCGGCCGGGTTGTCGGCGACGGCGACGCCGATGCCGCCCAGGGCGGAGCTGGTCTGGATGTCGTTGGCGGCGAAGTACAGGTAGTACCTGCCGTTGCGCTGGATCGGGGCCGGGGCCCACACCGCGTACGACGCCCAGGGGACGTTCGCGGTGGTGAGCACGTTCGGGTGCTTGGTCCAGGTGACCAGGTCGGTGCTGGAGAAGGCGTCGAGGTACGTCTGCTCGGCGTAGCTCTTCGACGTGGTCGGGTAGACCCAGTAGGTGTTGTTGTAGACCGCGATGTCGGGGTCGGCGTACCACCCGTCGGCGAACGGGTTGCCGGCCTCGGCGGTGGCGTACTCGGGGATCGCGGCCGCGGCGGGAACGGCGGGCGCGAGCGCGGCTAGGAGCCCGGCGGCGACGAGGCCGGCGAGCAGGCGTCTGGTCATCGGTGGCGGCTCCGATGCTCGGGGGGAAACGCTCAGGTTCCGTCAAAGATGCACACAACTCAACGGACCAGTCAAGCGTCATCGATGCAATCGGAGCCGCCGGTTCTGTCAATTCTTAACCCGCGGTGTACCCGTTCGAGGTGTACGTCCGCGCCAGCGAGCCGGGGACGGTGAAGTACGCGGCGGCGACGTGCGCCGGGTCGGTCGCGAGCTCGCCGCGGCCGGGCACGTCGTTGCCGTCGTCCCAGCCCCACGGCGCGTTCGCAGTCGGTGGTGCAGTCCCAGGTGCCGTTGCCGCAGCTGTCCGCGCCGGTGTTCGTGTCGTCGCCCGCGAACGTGCCGTAGCCCGCGAACAGGCTCGGGTTCGCGCGCTGCGCCCACAGGCCGCCTGGCGCGAGGAGGTCGATCAGCTGGTACTGCACGTCGCGGTCGTTGGCGCTGGAGGGCACCTCGGCGGTGGTCGCCGACGGGTAGTACACGATGCCGTCGCCGTTGCCGTTGTTGTCGATGTCGAAGTACGGCCACGCCTTGAGCCCGTGCCCGTGCGCCTCCTGCGCGGTCACCGGATGCTGGAAGCCGTCGTGCGGCGACGCGGCGAGGGACAGCGTGCCGTCGATGGTCTCGCCGCCGTTGGTCCAGCCGCTCCCGGCCGGGGTGAACGAGTAGAAGTCGCTGTGCGCGACGGTCACCGCGGCGCGCAGCACGCCGTAGGCGGAGCCGTCCTTCTCGACCGCGAGGAGCACGCCCTCGGCGTCGTTCTCGTGCTCACCCTCGAAGAACGGGTGGTCGATCCAGTCGCGCGGGTGGAAGAACATGTAGGTGAGGTACCAGTGGGTGCCCGTCTCGACCACCGAGTAGTACACGTAGGCCCGCAGCGCGTAGCCCGGCGCGTGCTCCCAGTTGTTGCGGCCCACGAGGTCGCCGTCGTAGTCGACCTTGCTGAGGTAGTCGGCCCGGCCGCCGATCGCGTGCGCACCGGTCTGGTCGACGTCCGGGTAGTGGATCGGCGCCCAGCGCAGCGCCAGCGCCGCGGGGGTGACCGCCGCCCGCGCTGGGGCCGCGAAGTCGAGCGCGGCGAGGGTCGCGGCCGCCGCCGTGGCCAGCGCGAGCCCGGCCGTCCTGATCCGGTGATTCATGGGCATCCCTAACGTGCGAACCGTCGATTGACGGACGCGAATGTAGGAATGCGTCGACGATGCTCGATGACTCGGTGGCGTACGCCGGACGAATCGTGGTGGAACGGGTCAGATGACGCGGTTCAGGGCCGCCCGGATCGCCGCGGCGGTCGCGGGCCCGCCGGTGTGCCCGTCGCCGACCACGACCAGCTCGCTGCCGGGCCAGGCGCGCGACAGCCGCCAGGCGTTCTTGAGCGGGCCGCCGAGGTCGAGCCGGCCGTGGATGAGCACGCCCGGCACGCCGGCCAGCCGCGCGGCCCCGGCGACGAGGTCGACGCCGTCGAGGAAACAGCCGCGGGCGAAGTAGTGGGTGCAGATGCGCACGAAGGCGAGCAGGGCCCGGGGCGGGCGATCGCTGTACGCATTCGGCTTGCCCTGCGCCTCATGGGCGATGACCGCGTCCTCCCAGGTGACCCACTCCCGCGCGGCGCGATCGCGGGTCGCCGGGTCGGCCATGAGGCGGTCGTAGGCGGCGGGGAGGTCGTCGGCGTGCCCGGCGAAGGCGCTGAACCGGTGCCACTGCTCGGGCACGAACCGGCCGACGCCGCGGTACAGCCACTCCAGCTCGGCCCGCGAGCCCGTGGTGACGCCGGCGAGCACGACGGCCGCGACCCGGTCCGGGTGGCGCTCGGCGTAGGCCAGGATGAGGGTCGAGCCCCAGCTCCCGCCGTACAGCAGCCAGCGCTCGACGCCGAGGTGCTCCCGCAGCCGCTCCATGTCGGCCAGGAGGTGGCCGGTGGTGTTCGCGCTCAGGTCGGCCCCCGGCTCGCTCGCGTGCGGGGTGCTGCGGCCGCACATGCGCTGGTCGAACTGCACGATCCGGTACCGGCCGGGGTCGAAGAGCCGCCGCGCGCCGGGCGAGGAGCCCGAGCCCGGGCCGCCGTGCACGACGAGCGCGGGCACGCCGGCCGGGTTGCCGCCGACCGTGTAGTACATCCGGTGCCCGTCGCCGACGTCGAGCAGCCCTTCGTCGTGCAGATCATCGATCATGATCTTCCTTATCGATCGTTTGGGTCGGGAATGCGACCGGGGCCTTGATATTGACATTGATCGTCACTGCGATGGACCGCATGAGCCAGGGTGCGGCGGTCGCCGTTCGCGAGCTGTGGTACGTCGCCGCCGCGCTTGTCGCGCCGCGGCGGTCCGCGGCGGCGATCGAACGCCGCCGGCTCGACGGGGTCAACGCCATGCTCGCGGCCGCCCGCGCCGACGTCGAGCACTACCGCGACCCCGCCTACGCGCGCCCGCTGGCGCGCCTGGCCGACCTCGCGCGCCTGCCCATCGTCGGCAAGGCCGAGGTGCGCGCGCGGCCCGAGCGGTTCCACGCCCCCGAGCGCGGCTGGTTCCAGACCGACACCACCGCCGGCTCGACCGGCTCGGTGCTCAAGGTGCGCCACGACGCCGGCGCCTACGGCTACCACGGCGCCACCCTGCTGCGCCGGTTCCTGCGGGCCGGCTGCCGTCCCTGGTGGACGATCGCGCACCTGAAGCCGTTCCCCCGGCCGAGCCGGTGGTTCCAGCGCTTCGGGCTGTTCCGGCGCACCGTGGTCCACGCCGGGCGGCCCGGCCGGGAGCTGGCCGAGGCCGTCCTGGCGCTGCGGCCCGGCGTGCTGATGGGCTACCCGGTGATGCTGCGCGCCGTGCTGCGCGAGCTGAGCCCGGAGGAGCTCGCCCGGCTGCGGCGCTCGCTGCGGCTGGTCCTCAGCGAGTCGGAGCTGCTCACCGCCGAGACGCGGGCGCTGCTCACCGAGGGCTTCGGGGTGCCGGTGCGCGACGAGTACTCGGCGTTCGAGGTGCTCACCATCGCCACCGAGTGCCGGCACGGGTCCATGCACGTCGACGCGGACCGGGTCGTGTTCGAGGTGGTCGACCCGGACGACGGGCGCCCGGTGCCGCCCGGGACGCCCGGCGTGGCCGTCGTGACGCACTTCCGCGAGCGGGCGATGCCGCTGGTGCGGTACCGCATCGACGACCGCGTCGCCGAGGTGCCCGGCGCGTGCCCGTGCGGCAGCCGGTTCGGCCGGATGCGCCTGCTCGACGGGCGCATCGAGGACAGCCTGGTGCTGCGCGACGGTACCGTCGTCTACTTCGGCGCGTTCGCGGCCGTGACGCTCAAGCAGCCGGGCATCGCCGAGTTCTCGGTGCGCCAGGACGAGGCCGGCGACGTGACGGTCTCGCTGCAGCTGGACCCGGCGGCCGGGCTCGGCTTCGCCGAGGTGTGCGACGGCGTCCGCGCGATGCTGCGCGACCTGCTCGGCTTCGACCTGCCGCTGCACTTCCGGCGCATCGACCGGCTCGAACTCACGCCGGGCGGGAAGGCCCGCCTGGTGCGCTCGCGGTATCGGCCCGCGGCGCCGGAGCCGCCGGGCGGCGGGCCGCCGTGAACAGCCACGGCACCCGCGCGAGCCAGCCGGCGGCCAGCGCCACCAGGGCACCGGCCGCGCCGCCGCCCGGGATGAGCAGCAGCCCGGCGACGGCCACGACGCCCAGCCCGGCCAGGGCGCTCAGCGCCGAGTTGAGCCGGGCCCGGTCGTCGATGCTCTCCACCACGAAGGCCGCGCCCGACACCGCCAGGAACGTGCCGATCTCCACCGCGAGCGCGACGACCAGGTGCCCGGCCAGGCCGGCCGCGACCGTCGCGACCACCCCGGCCCCGCCCGCCACGACGAGCGCGCGCCGCACCCGGGCCGGCGAGCCGGCCGGGTCGGCCGCCAACCAGACGAGGATCGCAGGTTGCCAGAGCCGCAGGACGTAGTTGCTCAGCGCGCCGAGCGCGACCGAGACGGTGAGCCCGACGTACAGCAGGCTGCCCTGGGCGGCGGGGGCGAGGGCGGCCAGCTCGGCGTACAGGACGGAGACGGCGGCGTTGCCGAGCACGTCGCCGGCGGCGAACAGCCCCCCGGTGCGCACGGCGGCGAGGACGGCCGCGCGCCCGGCTCCGCGCCACGCGGGCCGCAGCACGGCCAGCAGCACGGCGACGATCGCGGCGGTGACGCCGATGAGCAGCGCGAGCACCCCGCCGGCGCCGAACCCGGCCAGCGCGGCGAGGGCGACCGCGGCGCCGTACCCGGCCGAGAGCACGGCGTAGGCGGCCGGGTCGGCGCCGGGGCGGCCGCGCAGCCGCAGCAGGGCGACGAGCACGGCCAGGGCGCCGGTGCCGGTCATGAACGCGATCCCGGCGGCGTACCGCGGGGCGGCGCCCCCGGGGTCCAGCAGCCCGGCCGCCGCGCACGCCGCCAGCGACAGCGCGAACGGGAGCAGGCCGAGCGCGGCGAACATCCCCTCCAGGGCGCGGCGGCCGGGGTCGGCGGGGCCGACGCCGGCCAGCGTGACCAGGGCGGACCGCTCCACGCCGGTGGCGGCCAGGGCGAAGGCCCACAGCCCGACGCCGACCGCCGCCGCGTAGCCCGCGAACTCGTCCGGCCCCCACACGGCCAGCAGCGCGAACCCGGCGCCGTACTGGGCCAGCCGCCCGGCTCCGCGTCCGGCGAGCAGCAGGGCGACCGTGCGAGCGCGCATGCCGCCATTGAAGCATCCGCATCCGAGCTCGTCCTCGAGCTCGCCGACCCGCTCTCCCCCACGCCGCCGCCGGGCTGGGCCGAGGCGATCCGGCACGCGGGCCTGCACCACCTGTGGGACTGGCCGGTGATCCACACGATCGCGGCCGAGCGCGGCGGCGGCGTGATCGCCGGGGTGTTCCGCGCCGGCGGCCGGCCGATCGGGCTGGCCGGGGCGCGCGTGCACGGGCTGGGCCGGCGCCGGGTGCTGGCGGGCGTGGCCGACGTCGAGCACCCGGCGATCGGCGCGCTGCCCGGCCTGGGCCTGCCCGACGGGCTGCCGGGCACGCTGGACCCGGCCGGCCGCCCGGGGCCGGAGCTGCTGGGCGCGGCGGTGCTCGCGTTCGAGCGGGCCGTGCGGGCCGAGTTCGGGCCGAGGGTCCCCGCGGTCGCCTATCGCCAGGTGTACCGCACCGAGCTGCCCGTGTTCCTGCCCGGCGTCACGCTCGTGCGGGCCGGGGCCCCGGTCGCCGTGCTGCGCAACCGGTTCGGCGGCTACGAGGAGTACCTGGCCTCGCTGAGCAAGTCGCGCCGGGGCGACCAGCGCCGGCTGCTGCGGCGCATCGACGCCGACCCGGACACCGTGGTCTGGTCGGGCCCGCCGGCCGAGTCGGGCGTCGACCTGGCCGAGCTGCACCGGCTCACCGCCGACGCGGCCCGGCGCAACCACACCCGGCGCTGGCCGCCGCTGCGCATGTGGTCCCTGCGGCTGTTCACGACCATGCTCGGCCTGCCGGACGTGCGCATGCTGACGTACAAGGAGCCCGACGGCACCCTGATCGCGGCGACGGCGATGTTCGACCACCCGGTCGCGCCGCTGCTGGGCCCGTGGGGCGCGCCCCCGCTGGGCGACCGCCGCACCGGCCTGTGGTTCGACCAGTTCAGCCGGCAGCTGCGCGACCTGCTCGACGCCGGGCGCCCGCTGGTGCTGGCCGGCAAGGGGGCCCGCGAGGCCAAGGAGTCGCTCGGCTTCACGTTCGAGCCCCAGTGGACGGTGCTGCGCCGGCTGGGGCGCTCCGCTCAGAAGTCGTCGTAGCCGAACACCGCCAGGCCGAAGGCGGCCAGCATCGCCAGCCCCCACAGGCCCTGCACGACGCGCAGGGCGTTGGTCCAGCCGTGCGAGGTGTGCGCGCACGGCTCCAGGTTCCCCCGGTACCGGCCGGACGGCTCGGCGTGCACGCGGGTGTGGTCGCCCGGGTTGAGGCGGTCGTCGTCGCAGTAGATCCAGCCGAGGTCGCGCTCGGTCTTGAGGTCGCTCACGCGGTACCGCCACGCGCACCCGCTGTCGGAGGACTGGCAGTCCTTGTCCATGACCACGACGGCCTGCCACTGCCCCGAGTGCACCTCGATGTCGATGCCGGTGAGCCAGACCAGGGCCGCGACGAGCACCACGGCCGGGAACGCGATCGCGCAGCCGGCGTCGGCCGAGTCCTCCAGCGCGATCACCGGCACGACGAACGTCAGCACCAGGATGGCGACGGCACCGATGGCCAGCGTCGCGATCCCGCGCCACCAGCCGGTGGAGCCGACGTGCCCCGCCCAGACACACAGCCCGCCCGTGCCGGCCACGACGGCGGCGGCCAGCAACCCCCGCAGGTATTTCATCCCGACCGCCTCCCCCGCGGCGCCGGCGCGCACCGCCGGCAGCCGCGAGAATATCCACCCGGGGCAATGCCCGGCGTCAGAAGTTGCTCAGCACCGAGACGAAGACGTCGTTGATGCTCGACGGGTTGCGGGCGTCGTAGGCCGCGGCCCGCGACGAGCGCGCGATGCTCGACAGGGTCTTGAGGTCGGACTTGTCGCCGAACGCGATCGCGAAGACCCGCACCGAGCGCTCCAGGCTGTCGGCGTTGACGTCGCGCAGCAGCGCGTTGAGGTCGTTGTCGCGCGGGTATTCGTTCTTGCCGTCGGTCAGCAGCACGATCGCGTTGATCCGGTCGGTCGCGTACCCCTGGACCATGCTCTGCTGGGCGGCCCGGACGGTCGTGTACAGGGCCGTGCCGCCCTCGGGGTGCAGGCCCTGGATCGCCGTGGTGAGCAGCCTCTGGTTGTCGCGCATCGGGCCGAAGGGGACGACCTCGGCGTACGGCCGCGGGCCCCCGGCCTCCTCGGTCGAGAACTGCCACAGCGACACCTCGTCGTCGGGGTGCAGCCGCTTGAGCCCCTCGATCGCGGCGGCCTTCGCGGCCTCCAGCCGGGTCCGCCCGCCGCCGGCCGGCTCGTTCATCGAGCCGGAGACGTCCATGACGAGCAGCACCCGCGCCTTCTTGCGCAGGTCGTCCCAGCCGGCCAGCATGCGGGACAGGATCTGCGGGGCCGGCGGGTCGATGAGCGACAGCGCCGGCTCGCTCGCGGGCAGCCCGATCGCCGTGGCCAGCGCGGTGCCGGCCCGGCCCTGGTAGTCGCGGAAGCCGAGGTCGGCGAAGCGCTGCTGCTGCGCCGGCCGCCGCAGGAAGTCGAGGAAGTCCGCGGCCGCGGCCCGCTGCTCCGCCGTCGCCGAGGCCAGGACCACGTACGGGTGGTCCATCATCAGCGTGCCGTCCTTCGGGTGGATCGCCACCAGCGGCACGCTCGGCCGGCGGCCCTTGCCGACCTGCGCGGGGTCGCCGTCGGGGGCGCCGGAGTCGTACAGGTACAGCAGCTGCTCCTGCATGGCGATCGCGCTGACGTACGACGTCGAGCGGCCCTGCGCGTCGGCCTCGGCCAGGTTGCCGAGGAACTTCACGGCGTCGTCGGCGTAGTGCACGACGCTGGCCTCGACCCCGCGCACGAAGTCGCGCACCTGCGGCCGGGCCAGGTCGGCGTCGGTGAGGTCGCTGGACTTGCCGCTCGCCGCGTAGTACGCCGCGGCGGTGGCGGCCAGGCCCGACGTGGACAGGTGCGGGTTGTCCTTGCCGAGCGTGAACCGGCCCCACTCCGGGTGCCCGTAGGCACCCCAGCCCCGCGGGTCGCTCGCGAGGGCGAGCACGTCGGCCCAGCCGAGCGGCTTGCCCGGCCAGCCCAGCGCCTCGGCCATCGGCTTGGGCATGGCGATCGTCAGCGGGCTCTGCGCGATCGAGGGCACGTCGGCGTCCGGGGTGTCGTCCAGCGGCGCGGCCCGGTCGGTGCCGGTGGCGCGCTCGCGGGCGAGGCCGAGCCACAGCGACGACGAGGGCGCCCACACCTGCGGGGCCGGCCCGTCGGCGCCGGTGTTCCAGCCGGCCACGATGGACTCCATCGCCGCGCCGGAGGTCTTCTTGTGCACCGAGACCCCGGCGCAGTGCCCGTCGAAGACGCGGCCCGCGGTGTTGTACCGCGACGCCAGCTCCGCGAGCAGGTCGCCCTTCTCGGTGGAGGCGCTGACCTCGATCTGCACGCAGTCGCCGCGCCCCCGGTTGCCCTCGGCCTCGCCGTCCGGCCGCAGCCACACGTAGGTGCCGGCGACGGCGATGACGCCCACGACCACCGCCGCCGCCAGCGGGGCCCGCCGCCTCAGTCCGGTTGGCACCAGTACCTCACCTCGTCCTTGGACAGGTTCACGATGAGCGCGATGTTGACGACGATGCCGACCAGCGCCTGGAGCACGACGCCGGACGCGAGCGTGACCAGGCCGCTGAGTCCATTGAGGACACACACCGCGATCGCGATGCGGCGGGCCCACTCCCGGCCGAGGAACACGAAGATCCCGGCGAGGATCTCGGCGGCGGCGAGGACCGCCCCGGCGTAGACGGCGAAGGTGACGAAGCCCGGGATGTCGTCCTCGCCGGCGACCAGCCCGGCGAGGAACAGCGACAGCACGGTGCCCAGCAGGCCGAAGCAGAAGAGCAGGATCGAGACGGTCCAGACCTCGCGGGGCCGCTTGGTGATCGGCGTCGTCACGGGGCCACCTCCGCCAGCCGCAGGCTCGGCTGCGGCTCGTCCCTGGCGAAGGCGAGGCCGACGCCGGTCAGGGCCAGGGCGGCCAGGACGTAGATCGAGACGCTGAGCGCGGTGCCGGTCGAGGCGACGAGCTTGACCGCGATGATCGGCGCTAGGGCCCCGCCGAAGATGCCCGCGATCTGGTACCCCATCGAAGCACCGGAGTAGCGCAGGCGCGCGGCGAACTGCTCGGCCACGAAGGCGGCCTGCGGTCCGTACATGGCCGCGTGCGCGACGAGCGCGACGACGACGGCGAGCACGATCGCCGCCCGGTTGCCGGTGTCCAGCAGCGGGAAGAACGCGAACGCCCACAGCGCGGCGCCGATCGCGCCGGCCGCGTACACGGGCCGGCGCCCCACCCGGTCCGACAGCGCGCCGAACAGCGGGATGAGCACGAGCTGCAGCGCGGAGCCGATCAGCACCGCGGAGAGCGCGACGCCGCGGGGCAGTTTCACGGTGCCGGTCACGTACGTCAGCACGTACAGCGTGAACACGTAGAACGCGACGTCGGTGCCGATCCGGGCCGCCATCGCCACGAGCAGGCTGCGCGGGTGCTTGACGAGCACCTCGACCAGCGGCATCTGGGCCGCCGCCGCGGTGGTCCGCACCTCGGCGAACTGCGGCGACTCGGCGACCGCGAACCGGATCCACAGGCCGACGAGCACGAGCACGCCGGAGAGCAGGAACGGCAGCCGCCAGCCCCACGACAGGAACGCGGCGTCGGACTGCACGGCGTTGAGCACCCACAGCACGCCGGCCGCGAGCAGGTTCCCCGCCGGCACCCCGACCTGCGGCCACGACGCGTTGAGCCCGCGCCGCTCGTCCGAGCCGTGCTCCATCGTCATCACCACCGCGCCGCCCCACTCGCCGCCGAGGCCGAGGCCCTGCAGGAACCGCAGCGTCACCAGCAGGATCGGGGCCGCGGCGCCCCACGTGGCGTAGGTCGGCAGCAGCCCGATGGCGAAGGTTGCCCCGCCCATGAGCACCAGCGTCACGACGAGCACGCCCTTGCGCCCGGCGCGGTCGCCGAAGTGGCCGAAGACGATCCCGCCGAGCGGCCGGGCCACGAAGCCCACGGCGTAGGTGGCGAAGGCGAGCAGGGTGGCCGTCATGCTCGCGAACGACGGGAAGAACAGCTTGCCGAAGACGAGGGCCGCGGCCGAGCCGTAGAGGAAGAAGTCGTACCACTCCAGTGAGGTACCGACCAGGGCGGCGAGAATGACCCGCCGCGGTGCCGAGTGGTGCTGGTTTGTCCGCTCTGCCATGGGTGGGCTCCTAACGGATCGTGAGACCAGGCTCACCGCTCAAGGTAGAGGATTGTTCAACGATTCAGCAATAGGAGGTTTTCAATCGCTTGACGGAGTGAGCACTCACTCCGTAGTCTGGACGCCATGACGGACACCAACGCCCCGCGGCGGCGCGCGCCGGGCATGAGCACCGAGCAGCGCCGCGAGATGATCGTGCAGACCGCGTTGCCGCTGGTCGCCGAGTACGGCAGCAACGTCACCACGGCCCAGATCGCCCGCGCCGCCGGCATCGGGGAGGCCACGATCTTCCGGGTCTTCGCCGACAAGGAGGAGCTCCTCCAGGCGTGCATCGCGCGCGCCCTCGACCCCACGCAGCTCGTCGACCACCTCGAGACCATCTCGCTGGAGCAGCCCCTCGCCGACCGCCTGCTCGAGGCGGCCGAGGCGGTGCAGGGCCACTTCGGGCGGATGGGCGCCGTGCTCGGCTCGCTCGCCGCGACCGGCCGGCCGCTGCAGCGCACCCCGCCCACCGCCGAGGACGGCCAGCGGGTGCGCCGCGACGAGTCCCAGGCCGCGACGAAGGCCGCGATCGCGGAGCTGTTCCAGCCCGACCAGGCTCAGCTGCGCATACCCGCCCCGGCGGCCGCGGAGGTGTTCCTGGGCTTCATGTTCGCCCGGGGCCGCTCACCGCTCGCGGCGGACGTGGAGGCGGCCGACCTGGTGGACCTGTTCCTGCACGGCGCCCTCAGGTAGGCGCCGGCCCTCACGCCTCGAACGCGTCCAGCAGCTGCCGCTCGGCCGCGTCGAGGTAGACCGCCAGGGCCTTGTCGGCGGCCCGGGCGTCGCCGGCCGCGAGCAGCTCGTAGATCTTGCGGTTGGTCAGCAGGTACGGCTCGTGGAACTCCCGCGGCGCCGACATCACCAGGAACACCAGCCGGAGCTCGGCCAGCAGCCGGCGCACCGTCTCGCTCACCCGGCGGCTGCCCGCCAGGCCCGCCACGGCCTGGTGGAACCGCATGTTCGCGGTGCCGACCTCGACCCAGGCGCCCCGCGCCGCCGCCTCCTCGGCCGACTCCACCGCCTCCCGGATGGGCTCGAGCGCGCCCGGCGGTGCGGCCTGCACCCCGCGCACCGCGGCCCCCTCCAGGATGCGGCGGATCGCGTACAGGTCGCGCACGTCGTCGGCGGTCAGCTCGCGGACGAACACGCCGCGGTTGAACTCGTGCGTCAGCAGCCCCTCGTGGGACAGCAGCCGGAAGGCCTCACGGAGCGTGTTGCGCGAGACCCCGAGCGCCTCGCGCAGCGCCTCCTCGCTCAGCCGCGTGCCGGGCGGGAACACGCCCTGTGTGATGCGGTCGCGCAGCACGTCGGCGACCCGCTCGCCGTAGCCGCCGCGGTCGAGCTGGGCCCGGTCGTCGGCCAGCGCGAGGGTCCAGTCACCGGCAGGGGCAGCACGCGTCACGCTGTGCAGCATCGCACAATGGCGGATCGTTGAACAATCCATCGTCGCACGGCCGGGCGCTAGGCTCTTCGGGTGCCCGTGATCCGCATCGTCGCCGCCGTGCTCCGCGACCCCGCCGGCCGCTGGCTGCTCGTACGCAAGCGCGGCACCTCGGTCTTCATGCAGCCCGGCGGCAAGCTGGAGCCGGGCGAGGCCGCGCCGGACGCGCTCGTGCGTGAGCTGGCCGAGGAGCTGGGGCTGCGGGTGGAGGCGGCCGAGCTCGGGCACGTGGGCCGGTTCACGGCGCCGGCCGCCAACGAGGCCGGCTTCACCGTGGACGCGGACGTGTACACCGCCCCGCTGCACGGCCCGGTCGAGCCCCTGGCCGAGATCGAGGAGCTCTACTGGCTCGACCCGGCCGCCCCGGACGGCGTCGAGCTGGCCCCGCTCCTGCGCGATCACCTGCTGGCGGCCCCCTCAATGCAGTAGCCGGCGTCGATGTAGGCGGTGCGCCGCGAGCCCCGGAAGGCCAGCCGCACCGGGCGGCCGGCGGCGGCGAAGGAGGGGCGCACCGGCAGCCCGGCGCGGTACCACTCCCCCGCGCCACCGGCCCGCGACTCCGCCGACCCGAGGATGTCGCGCAGCAGGCGGGCGGCCAGCCGGCCCAGCTCCTGGCCCGGCGGCGCGATCGCGTTGCCGTAGGCGAACACGGCGCGGCCCAGCCGCAGGTACAGCTCGTCGCGCTCGATCGGCGCCAGGCCCGCCGGGTCCCACTCCCCCGTGGTCGTGGTGAGGTGC
Source organism: Dactylosporangium sp. NPDC049140 (assembly GCF_040648435.1). Lineage (NCBI taxonomy): Bacteria > Bacillati > Actinomycetota > Actinomycetes > Micromonosporales > Micromonosporaceae > Dactylosporangium > Dactylosporangium sp. NPDC049140. The sequence goes on from NZ_JBEZDS010000042.1 coordinate 33,629, forward strand.
ACGCCCTCCGACACGGTCACCGGCAGCAGGAACGCCAGCAGCTCGGCCACCGCGCCCGGGTCCGTCGGCAGTGGCTCCTCGCACGGCACGAACGAGAAGCGGGTCGTCTGGTCGCCGGTGCGGTGCAGCAGGTGGACGGCCGTCTCCCCCGGGTACTCCAGCAGCATGACGTCCGGGTCGACCGCGACCCAGGTGACGAGCAGCTCCGCGATGTACGGCAGCAGCTCCGCGAGCTCCAGCGACTCCCGCGGCGGGAGCCGGGGCGCGACCGACGCCCGCAGCCACGCCGCCAGCTCGCCGACGCGCTCGGTCTGGTCGACGGCGAAGCGGTTGCCCGAGCGCGGCAGGCGGTGGACCGCGTCGGGCGCGGAGTCGAGGCGGGCGTACCGCGCCGCCCGGCGCGGCTCCAGGGGCTCGTCCCACGGGGCGACCCACTGGATCGGGGCGCTGCCCGCGATCGCCTCGACGCGCACGGACGGCGCCCAGCGGTGCAGCACGTGCAGGGCGGCGGGCAGCGGCGGCTGGAGGTGGACCAAGGTCACGTCCTCGCCCGCGTTCCATCCCGTTCCAAGGTCCCCGGAGTACCATCGCAGCGCAGTGCATCGATGACGTTCGGTGACCGAGGGTGAGGGGCGATGAGCGACCGACCGGACGAGCCGTCGCCGTGGGCGCGGCCGGCCGACCCGTCGCCGTTCGACGCCCCCTCGCCGTGGGCGTCCCCGCCGTCCCGCTACGCCGAGGCGCCGCCGGACGCGGACGCCGACGAGGAGGAGCCCGAGACGGCTCCGCCGGCCCCGCCGATCTGGCCGGTTCCGCCGGTCTCGCACCGTCCGGCCGCGCCGGCCCGGCGATCCTGGATGCCGGTCGCGCTCGCCGCCTGGGTCCTCGCGCTCACCGTCGCCGCCGTCGTGGTGATCGTGTTCGCCGGGCGGCACGCGGCCGGGGACGATCCCTCGGCCGGCGTCGCCGCGGCGGTGAAGGCGATCGCGGCATCCGGCGGTACCCATGCGGAACTGACCTTCGGCGATCGCAACGGCACGCTCGTGGACGCCGAGTTCACCGTCACCGCGGCCGGGCTCGGCACCGGCCTCGTCACCGACCCGGGCGGCGGCCGGGCCGAGGTGCGCACCAACGGCACCCGGACCGTCGTGCGCGCCGACGCCGCCTGGTGGTCGCGGCGCGCCCCCGCGCAGGCGTCCGCGCTCGCCGACAAGTGGATCCTGCCCAAGGACGGGCTGATCCTGCCGATCGACATCACCCGCGCGCTCACGCCCAAGGGCCTGGCCGAGTCGGTGCGCTTCGCCGCGGCCGGGCATCCGAAGACGGGCGGCACCGTACCGTGGCAGGGCCGCGACGCCGACATCGTCGACAACGACAGCTGGCTGCTGCTGCTCACCCGCGCCGAGCCGCGCTCGGTGGTCTGGTTCGGCGGGCACCTGACCGGCTTCGGGCCGCTGCAGCCCGCGGCCTGGAACCCCGGCCGCGCGGCCGCCCCGAACTTCGTCCCCGCCTACCAGCCGAACAACGTGCCGCCGTACGTCGGGGTCACACTGTCCACACCGGACGATGCCACCCTAGCGAAGGTGACCGAGCAGGTCGGTCAGGTGCTCCCGCCGCCGGACCGGGCCGCGGCCGCCGACGCGCCGCCGCCGCCGGCGACGCAGGACTCGGTCCGGCTGACCGCGCCGCGGTTCGTGTCCCAGCCCGACGACGAGGGCTGCGGCGGCGGGCAGTGCTCGTGGACGGTCAAGGTGACGAACGCGGGCACCGCGCCCTGCGACGCGACCGTGATCGCGACGGTGACCCCGGGCATGGAGCCGCGGGCCACGCACCTCGGCGTGCTCGACCCGGGCCAGTCGAGGACCACCGCCTCGATGCGGTTCCGGGAGGCGGCCGCCCACGCGCTGTACCACGCGCAGGTGTACTGCCCGGCGCTGGACGGCCTCGACCCCGGCCCCCGGCAGCGCCTCGCCGCGGTGCAGCTCGACCCGGCGTACTCGCCCCTGGTCCGGGAGCTCGACCCGGCGCTGCAGACGGTGCTGCTGGGCGCCGCCGACGCGATGGTCCACGGCCGGACGAGCCTCACGCCGGCGGACCGCCAGCTGCTCCTGGCCGCGCTCGACCTGGTCGTCGCCGGCCAGCTGATCCCGGAGGTGCAGGAGATCACCGGCTCGGGCCGCGTGGAGAACCCCGACGCGCTGCCCGGGGTGCTGCGCAACGCCTCCGGGGCCGCCCCGGCCGCCGACCAGCTGCCGTTCCGCCGGGAGCTGGAGCTGGCCGCGAACCTGCTGCGCAACGACCCGGACGTGCACCTGCGGCTGGACGACCGGACGCCCACGCTGACAGACACGACGGGGAAGCGGGTGTACCGGCTGGCCGCCGTGACCGGGGACCGCCTGCTGCCGGCCCGGCCCGCGCCCGCCGAGGGGCTGGTCCTCGTGGTGTACCTCGAGCCGACCCGCCCGGAGCACGACCTCGACCGCCCGGGGTTCGTCAAGCTGCTGCACGAGCCACGGCACCGGGCGGCCGCCGCCGACACGCTCTGCCCCGGCGGCCGGCCCGCGGTCGCCGAACTGGTCCTGGTCAACCGGCACGGCGAGGAGCGCTGGACCGCCGGCCAGCTGCGCGAGCTGGCCGACGGCTGCCCCTGAGTCGTTAGCGCAGGCTCCAGACCTGGTTGGACTGGGTGCCGCCCCCGCCGTAGCAGTCCCAGATCTGCGAAACCCCGGGACGCGGCCGCGTCTGGCGACGGCGACGGTCGCGCTGCGGGCTGACGAGCAAGCTAGGCGACCGATCGGCCGCCGCTTCCCGACACTGTGGGACGCGTCGTAGTCGCGGCGGCGCGGCCCTTCCTACTCTCCAGTAGCCCACGCTCGCGCGGGCCTTACCTGGAGGACATACATCATGAAGCACATAACTGCCGCGCTCGTCGGCGCGCTCGCGCTCGCCTCCCTGGCGGGCTGCGAGACCTCGATCAGCACCGGAACGACGGGCACGGCCAAGGCCGTGAACAACGCCGCCGCGGTACCGCCGCAGGAAGCCCTGACGAAGGCGGTGAAGACCCTCGACACGACCGCGTACAACGTCGCGCTCAAACAGGGCGTCATGACCGGCGGGGGCCGCGTCGACCCGGCCGCCGGCAAGGCGGTGCTGACCATCGGCGGCGACGTGGACCTCGGCCTCGGCGACGGCAAGACCCACCTCTCGGTCGGCTACACGATCCTGGCGCCGGAGCTGTACATCAAGGCCGACTTCGGCGACACCATCAACGAGCACTACGGCATGGACCCGGCCGCGTGGATGCACGTCGACCGCTCGAAGATCACGGGCTCGCAGATCCCGCTGACCGCCGCCGGCAAGATGGACGTGGGCATCGTCGAGCTGCTCTCGAACACCGCCGACGTCAAGCGCGCCGACAAGACGCACTACACCGGCACCATCGACGTGACCACGGTGAAGGGCATCATGGCCCCGACGTCGGCCGCGGCGAAGAAGGAGGGCGCGAAGACGCTGCCCTTCACGGCGACGGTCGACGCGCAGAACCGCCTCACCGTGTTCACCATCGACGGGGCCTCGGTGGACGAGAACCTGGCGATGGAGGTGACCTTCACGGAGTACGGCTCGATCGACCCGGTGACCGCCCCGGCCGGCGCCATCGAGTGCCCGGAGCCGGTCTACCAGCTCATCGGCTGACCTTGTCCGCCGCCGATCCCGCCGCGACCCGCGGCGGGATCGGTCGTGCGGTGCAGGATCTCCGCCAGCTCGGCGGGCATGGTGGTCAGGACGTTGTGGCTCGTCGGCATGGTGTGGACGGTCCACTCCGGGTCGGTGCGCAGCTTCTCGTACAGCTGGGTGAACGGGCTCGCGCGCCACTCGGTCATGTACACGTAGGCCCGCCGGTGGCGCATCGGGTGGCGCAGGCGGATCGCCTGGAGCAGGGAGGCGAGCGGGTGCGCGGTGGCCCTCGGGTCGAGCCGCGGCGGGGGCTGCACCGAGTAGCCGTCGGCCTTCGCGCCCGCGGCGAAGACCTCGCGGAACGCGTCAGTGGTCAGGGTCCAGCAGGAGTCGCCGTCGGCCGGGACGTACGCGTCGACGTACACCAGGCCCGACACGCGCTGCGGGGCGCGGTCGGCGACGCCCGAGACGACCATGCCGCCGTAGCTGTGGCCGACCAGCACCACGTCGTGCAGGTCGGCCTGGTCCAGGCAGGCCAGCACGTCGTCGATGTGGGTGTCCAGGTTCACGGCCGGATGGGCGAGGTGGGCGCGGTCGCCCACGCCGGTCAGGGTGACCGGCACCGGCGTGTGGCCGCGGGCCTGCAGGGCGTCGGCGACCGCGCGGTACGCCCAAGCGCCGTGCCAGCCGCCGGGAATCAGTACGAAGGTCGCCATACCGGTCAGGGTGCCACAGGGCATAGGCGGGGCTCGGGCGGGTACAGCCGCGGTATGGATGACAACACACCCATCATCTCGGGGAACCCGGCGGCGGCGCGCACGGTCGACGCGTCCGGGGACCGCCCTGCCCGCACCGGGGCGGAGCAGGAGTGGACGGCCGAGGACCTGGCCGTGGCCGAGGGGCGCGACCCGACGCCGGACAACGTGCGGCGCGCCCAGCACGAGCTCGACGAGCTCGGACCGGCCGCGATCGAGAAGACCGTGCCGTAGCCCCCGTTCAGCGGCGGCCGGCGGGGACCGGGACAAGGCAGGACTGGGCGTCATCCTTGATGACGAAGGGCTGGTCGACGTCCGGGCAGCGCTCGGCCTTCGGGATCTGCTTGGTGATCTCGAACGCGCCGCGGGCGTCGCAGTCGACGACCGTGGCGCGCTCGGCGCTCTGGGCGACGCACTCCCCCACCTGGGGTTCCGGCTCGGCCTCGGCCGCGCGCACCGTCCGGAACTTCGTCACCATCAGGTCGAGCTCCGCCTCGAAGACGTCCGGCCCGGCCCCGGACGCGCGCAGCCCGATCCCCGCCGCGTTCAGGTCCGTCTCGGCCAGGTCCATCTCGCTGCGCAGCCGCATGACCTCGTTGGCGATCGAGACGAGGCCGGCGCGGACCGTACGCGCCTCGATCTCCGCCGCCCGGCACTCGGCGCGGATCGCCTTCAGCTCCTTCTCGAAGCGCCACGGCTTGTCCTGTTCCAGGGCCCACAGCTCGGCCCGGATCTCCCACGGCTCGAGCTGCCTCGGCTTGGCGGGCGCCGGCTCGGCGGCGGCGACCGCCGGGGGCGGGGCCACCGGGGCGGGGGCGGCGGTGGCCCGGGCGTCGTACAGCACCCGGCCGGACTTGCGCGGGGCGGCGGCCGTGCCGGTGCGCCAGGGCGTGGCGGGCGCCGGGGTTGCGGCGCTCTCGCGCTTCAGCGTCTCCCACGGATCGTCCGTGGGAGACGCCTCGGCGGCCGCCGCCGACCCGTCCGACGGTGCCCAGTTGGAAGTTTCCGACGCCGCCCAGTTGGAAACGGCCGGGCCGCCCGCCGCGAACGACCCGGCTCGAAGCGGTCCGGGTTCGCCGCGCCCGCCTCGCACGCGGCGACGCCGGCGACGAAGTGGGGCGCGTTGTCCAGGCACACCGCGGACGGCTCGAGCAGTAGCAGCTCGCGCCGTCCGTCGGGCCGGGCCAGCACCGCGGCGGTGCGGGCCGTGCCGAAATCGATCCCCAGGTGGTAGCCCCCCACGCCTACCAGTTAATACGAACATAGCGGGTCAAAGGCCACATAACGGCGGGACCGATGCGTACGTTGCGCGGCAATCGGGCGCGCGTGCGGTACACCGGACAAAACCGGCACAACGTCGAGTCGTACTTTGGACCGATCCGCCCCGCCCGCCACCCCCATACCATTGACACGATGCTCGCCAAGCTCCGATCCTTCTGGGACGAACCCGGCCCCGCCGACGCCCCCGGGCGGGTGTGGCGCGACTGGGTGCTCCTGGCCGGGTTCACGGCCGCGGTGGTGCTGGAGGTGCTGCTGCGGCCCGGGTTGCCGTACCGCTGGTTCACGGGCGCGGTCGCCCTCGTCGTCCTGCCGACGCTGCTGATCCGGCGCACCCGGCCGCTGCTGGCCGTCGCGTTCGCGTTCGGCGCGTGCGGGGTCGCGCCGTTCGTCACGGGCCTCGACCTCGGCCTGAACAGCTTCGTGTTCGTGCTGTTCCTCGGCTACGCGCTGACGCGCTGGGGCTCGGGCCGCCAGGCGGTGCTCGGCGCCGCGATCATCACCGCCAAGCTGGCCGTCGGGTGGCTGGCCGGCCACGCGGGCCCGGACGACACCCTCGCCGGCTTCGGCATTCTGTTCGCGGTGACGGCGCTGGGGGCGGCGGTGCGGTACCGGGCGCGCTTCCGCCTGCGCGAGCTCGACCAGGTGAAGCTCCTGGAGCGCGAGCGCCTGGCCCGCGACCTGCACGACACCGTGGCCCACCACGTCTCGGCGATGATCATCCGCGCCCAGGCCGGCCTGGCCACGGCCCCGTTCAACCCCAACGCCGCCACCGACGCCCTGCGCCTCATCGAGGCCGAGGCGACGCGGGCCCTGACCGAGATGCGCGGGATCGTACGGGTCCTGCGCACCGACGAGCCGGCCGAGCTCGCCCCCACGCCCGGCCTCGCCGACCTGCACGGCCTGGCGGGCGCACACCGCGTGGGCCCGGCCGTCGACGTGGCCATCACCGGCGACATCGAGGACCTGCCGGCCCCGATCGGCACGGCCGTGTTCCGCCTCGCCCAGGAGTCGGTGACAAACGCCCGCCGCCACGCCCGCAACGCGACGCGCATCGAGGTGAGCGTGGTGGCGGACGACGCAGCGGTGCGCCTCCAGGTCACCGACGACGGCGAGGCGGCCCCGCCCCGACCGGCGACGTCGGGCGGCTTCGGCCTGCTGGGCATGATGGAGCGAGCGGGCCTGCTCGGCGGCACGTGCTCGGCCGGCCCGGCCCCGGTCCGCGGCTGGACGGTCACCGCGGTCCTGCCGCGCGCCTAGCCGCGCGGGCGCCCGGTCCCGGGAGCCCGGCACAACGGCGACCGGACGTCTGAGCGCACTCTGCGCACTCCCCTGAGCCTGAGGCACGCATCCGGCCGCAGCCCAACCGCTCACAACGCGCACGAACGCACATCGGGCTCACTGAATGCGCGCAACGCTCACGAGACCGCGCATTCGCTCAGAGACCGCGCGCATCGCTCAGCGGACCACGCAATCGCTCACTCGAACGCGCGCACAACGAACAGACCGCGCAACCGCTCACGAAACCGCGCGCAACGCGCACCAGACCGCGCAACCGCTCACGAAACCGCGCGCAACGCACACCAGACCGCGCGACTGTCAACAGGCCGCGCAATCGCTCACTCGAACGCGCGCACAACGAACAGACCCCGCAATCGCTCACCAGACCGCGCGCAACCGGCAACGAGCTGCGCAATCGCTCAGAGACCGCGCAATCGCTCAGAGACCGCACACATCGCTCAATGGACCATGCAATCGCTCACTCGAACGCGCGCACAACGAACAGACCCCGCAATCGCTCACCAGACCGCGCGCAACGGGCAACGAGCTGCGCAACCGCCCACGAGACCGCGCAATCGCTCAGAGACCGCACACATCGCTCAATGGACCATGCAATCGCTCACTCGAACGCGCGCACAACGAACAGACCCGCAATCGCTCACCAGACCGCGCGCAACGGGCAACGAGCTACGCAACCGCCCACGAGACCGCGCAATCGATCAGAGACCGCACACATCGCTCAATGGACCATGCAATCGCTCACTCGAACGCGCGCACAACGAACAGACGGCGCGTTTCGCTCACCAGACCGCGCGCAATGGGCAATGGTTGCGCAATCGCTCAAGAGACTGCACGCAATGCGCACCAGACCTCGCGCGGCTGTCAACCGGCTGCGCAATCGCCCACCGAGCCCCACGCAACGGGCGACGGGCGACGGGCGACGGGATGCGCGATCGCTCACGAGACGCTGCGCACGGCTCCCGTGTGGTGGGTCAGGACGGTCCGCAGGGCGTCCGCGTCCGAGGGCGTAGCCGGGGTCAAGGTGAACAGCAGCTGCCCCGAGCCGTCCAGCGTGGCCAAGGCGTCGTAGCAGACCGTGATGACCCCCGCCGCCGGGTGCCAGATGCGCTTGGTCCCGTGGGTGCGTTCGTGCACCGTGTGGTCGTCCCACCAGGCGGCGAACTCGCGGCTCTCGCGGTGCAGGCCGTCGATCACCTCGCACAGGCGGCCGTCGTCCGGGTGGCGGGCGCGGTTGGCGCGTAAGTTGCCTACCGTCTCGCGGGCGACGCACTCCCAGTCCAGCTGCGTCCGGCGCGGGCCCTCGCCGAGGAACAGCAGCCGCGCCGTGTTCGCGGCCAGGCCCGTGCCGAAGTCCGCGCCGAACAGGGCCGTGGCCGCGGCGTTCCAGGCCAGCACGTCGAAGCGGAAGTCGACGAGGTACGCCGGCAGCAGCGGCATCCCGTCGAGCACCGCGAGCAGCGACGCGGCGACCGGCGCCGGCTCGTGGCGGGCCGCGGGGGCCTCGCCGCGGGCGATCAGGTGCAGGTGCTGGCGCTGGGCCTCCGAGAGCCGCAGTGCCGCCGCGAGCGCGTCGAGGACCGCCGTGCCGGGGGTGCCGGCGCGGCCCTGCTCCATCCGGATGTACCAGTCGACGCTCACCGCGGCCAGTTCCGCCACCTCCTGCCGCCGCAGCCCCGGCGTGCGCCGCCGCGGTCCGCCCGGGAGCCCGACGTCGTGCGGCGTGAGGCGGGCGCGCTGAGCCCGCAGGAAGTCGCCGAGCTGCGTCGTCATGCGCCAATGGTGGCACCGCCGGTACCAGGTTCCACGCGATCTCCCACGGACCAGGAAGCCCGGAAAGGCTGAACGGCATGAGAAGGTTCATAGCCATCCTCGCCGGCGCCGGGGCCCTGCTCGCCGGGTCCGCCACCGCCGCGACCGCGCACCAGACGAGCGGCGGTTTCGGGTACCACACCGTCCGCCGCGGCATCCCCGACGGCGCCGCGCGGTTCGCGGTCGCCAGCCCCGACGTGCGCGACGGCGGGAAGTTCCCGGCGGACATGTTCGCGAACGCGTTCGGCTGCGCCGGCACCAACGCGCGCCCGCGGCTGCGCTGGTCGAGCCCGCCGGCCGGCACGCGCAGCCTCGCCGTGACAATGTACGACCCGGATGCCCCGACGGGCAGCGGCTTCTGGCACTGGCTGGCGTGGGACCTGCCGGCCGGCACCCGGACCCTCGACGCCGCCGAGCCGGCCGGCACGGTCGACGGCACCGGCGACGCGGGCGCGCCCGGCTACCTCGGCCCCTGCCCGCCGGCCGGGGACGTCGGGCACCACTACGAGATCACCGTGTACGCCCTCGACACACCCAGCCTCGCCCTGCCCGCGAGCACGCCGCCCGCGGTGGCCGCGTTCACGATGGGCCCGCACGTCATCGCCTACGGCCGGCTCACGGTGACCGCGCGGCGGTAGCGAGGGTCCTACCGGCCGCCGCCGAAAGTACGGGAAAGCCGCGGCCCAAGTTCCGATGAACGCCGCGCCCCCGATGGCCACCATCGACGGTATGAGAGCGATTGCGCAGCAACGGTACGGCTCCGCGGAGGAGCTGCGGCTCGTCGACGTCGAGACGCCCGTGCCCGGCGAGGGCGAGGTCCTCGTCCGGGTGCGGGCCGCGGCCGTCAACGCCCGCGACTGGCACATCATGCGCGGCGACCCCTACCTGGCGCGGCTGGCGCTGCCGGCCAGCTTCGGGCCCCGCGGGCCGCGGCGCGCCGTTCGCGGCAGCGACTTCGCGGGCGTGGTCGAGGCGGTCGGGCCGGGCGTGACGAGCTTCGCGCCCGGCGACGAGGTCTACGGCGACCTGCGCGAGCACGACGGCGCCTTCGCCGAGCTGGCCCGGGTCCCCCTCGACTATCTCGCGCACAAACCGGCCGGCCTGACGTTCGAGCAGGCGGCGGCGGTACCCCTGGCAGGTACCACGGCCCTCGTCGCGCTCCAGGACATGGCCCAGGTCCGGCCCGGCGAGACGGTGCTCATCAACGGCGCCTCCGGGGGCGTCGGCACGTTCGCGGTACAGCTGGCCAAGGCCTTCGGCGCGACCGTCACCGGCGTGTGCAGCACCCGGAACCTGGGCCTCGTCACGGAGCTGGGCGCGGACGACGTCATCGACTACACCCGCGAGGACTTCACGCGCTCCGGCCGGCGGTACGACGTCGTCCTCGACCTCGTCGCGAACCGTTCGCTCGGCGACCTCAAGAAGACCCTGACCCCGCAGGGCCGCCTGGTGCTCAGCGGCGGCGGCACCTCGGCCGGCGGCCGGCCGCGCGTCTTCGGCCCCATGGCCCTGGTGATCCGGGCCCGGCTGGCCGCCCGCTTCGGCGACCGGCGGGTGCGGCCGATGCCCGACGTGCCGCCGACCCCGGCGAGCGGCCTGGAGACGCTGCGCGGGTACCTCGAGTCCGGCGAGGTCGCCCCGGCGGTGGACCGCACCTTCCCGTTCGCGCGGGCGGCCGAGGCGGTGCGCTACCTGGAGATCGAGCACGCCCGGGCCAAGGTGGTCATCAGCATGGGTACGACCTGAGTCGTACCCCGCGCCGGCCGCACGCTCGACCTCGGACGGATTCCCGGCGCCCGGAAACGCCCTAGCGTCGGGGGCATGATCGAGGTTGAGGGGCTGACGAAACGGTTCGGGGCGGCCACGGCCGTCGACGGGCTGAGCTTCACCGTGCGACCGGGGCTCGTCACCGGGTTCCTGGGGCCGAACGGGGCCGGGAAGTCCACGACGATGCGGATGATGATCGGGCTCGACCGGCCCACGAGCGGAACGGCGACGATCAACGGCCGGGTGTACCGCGACCACGCCGCCCCGCTCTGCGAGGCCGGCGCGCTGCTGGAGGCCCGGTCCGTGCACCGCGGCCGGACGGCGCGCCAGCACCTGCTCGGCCTGGCCCGCACCCACGGCCTGGCGGAGCGGCGCGTGACCGAGGTACTGGAGCAGGCCGGGCTCGGCGGCGTCGCCGACCGGCGGGCCGGCGGGTTCTCGCTCGGCATGTCCCAGCGGCTCGGGATCGCCGCGGCGCTGCTCGGCGAGCCGGCCGTCGTGATCCTCGACGAGCCGGTCAACGGGCTCGACCCGGACGGCGTGCTGTGGGTCCGCACACTCCTGCGCGACCTCGCGGCCCAGGGCCGCGCGGTGCTCGTCTCCAGCCACCTCATGAGCGAGATGGCGCTCACCGCCGACCATCTGCTCGTCGTCGGCGCGGGGCGGCTGCTCGCCGACTGCAGCCTGGCCGAGCTGGTCCACGGCGGCCGGTGCCTGGTCCGCTCGCCCCGGGCCGCGGAGCTGCAGGCCCTGCTGCCGCAGCCGACGTGGGCCCGGGACACCGAGACGTTCGAGGTCGAGGGGGTCGAGGCCGCCGCGATCGGGGAGCTCGCGGCCCGGCACGGCATCGCGCTGCACGAGCTCACCCCGCAGCGGGCGTCGCTGGAGCAGGCGTACATGGACCTGACCCGGGAGAGCGTCGAGTACGGGGTGGCATCGTGAGGTACCGAAACATCGTGCATGCGGAGTGGGGCAAGCTCTGGGCGCTGCGCTCGACCTGGGTGGTCTTCGCCGTCGTCGGGGCGCTCGCCGTCGGTCTGGCCGCGGCGATCGGCGCCACCGCCGAACATCCGGCGCCGGGGCAGGTGTTCCTCGCGATCGACGTGTTCTCCGTCCTGCTCGGCGTCTTCGGCATCCTGATGGTCACCGGCGAGTACGGCTCGGGGCTCATCCGCGCCACGTTCGCGGCGGTCCCGCGGCGGCTGCCGGTGCTGTGGGCGAAGGCGGCCGTGCTGACTGCGGCGACGGTACCGCTGATGCTGCTGGTCTGTTCCGGCTCGCTGCTCGTCAACCACGCGCTCACGCCGGAGGCGCACCGGTACCCGCTCGGCGACGGCGGGCTGGTGCGGGCCACGCTCGGCGCCGCCGCCGCGCCCGTCGCGCTCGCGCTGCTGGGGCTGGGGATCGGGGCGCTGCTGCGGCACACCGCGGCGGCGATCACGGTGTACGTCCTGTCGATGCTCGTGCTCCCCGCGCTGCTCGGCGCCGCGCTGCCCGCGTCCGTCGCCGACGACGTCGTGCGGTGCGTGCCCGTGGCGGCGGCGCAGGCCCTCTACGCGCTGCCGGGCGGCGGCGACGCGGCCCGCACGCTGGCGCCCGGCCCGGCGGCGCTGGTCCTGCTCGCGTGGGTCGCGGCCGCCCTCGCCGCCGGCGCGGTCACGCTGCGGCGCCGCGACCCGTGACAATGGCTCCCATGAGGCTGCGCACCGACATCGCGATCGCGGCCGCGGTGGCGCTCGCGTGCGGGATCGTGCTCACCGGCCGCACCGGCGCCACCCAGCACGGCGGCGACTGGCTGGACTGGCTGTCGGTGGTGCTGGTGCCGGTACCGCTGATCTGGCGCCGCCGGGCCCCGGTCCTCGTGCTGTGGGTCACCGCGGGCCTGCTGACGCTGCAGGGCCTGCTGAACATCGAGTCGCCCGCGGGGCTGTTCGTGCCGCTGGCCGCGCTGCACGCCGTCGCCCGCCACCGCCCGGCCCGCTTCGTGTGGCCGCGCGCGGTGGCGGTGATCCTGCCGGGCTGGCTCAACCGCACCGGCGGGAGCTTCCCGTGGACCGCGTTCGCCGCCGTCACCGCGATCACGGTCGCGATCGCGCTGATCGGCATCAACCAGAGGACGCGGCACGCGTACCTGACCGAACTGGAGGACCGCGCCCGCCGCCTCGAGCTCGACCGGGACCGCCAGGCCCGCCTGGCCGTCGCCGAGGAGCGGGCCCGGATCGCCCGCGACATGCACGACATCGTCGCGCACCATCTCGCCGTCATGGTGGCCCTCGCCGACGGCGCCGCGGCGACCGTGCCGGCCGACCCGCCCCGCGCCGCCGACGTGATGCGCCAGGCGTCGGCGACCGGGCGGCAGGCCCTGGCCGACATGCGCCGCCTGGTCGGGCTGCTGCGCCGCGACCCCGGCGACGAGCGCGCGCCGCAGCCGGGCCTGGACGACCTCGACGCGCTCGTGGACGGGGTCCGCGCCGCCGGGGTGCAGGTGGAGCTGTCCCGCGAGGGCACGCCCGGGCCGTGGGGCCCGGGGGCGGGACTGGCCGTCTACCGCATCGTGCAGGAGGCGCTCACCAACACCCTCAAGCACGCCGGGCCGCACGCGAAGGCCGAGGTGCGCATCCGGTACGGCGAGCGCCGGGCCGACCTCACCGTCCTCGACGACGGCGGCGGACGGCCCGCCCCGGCCGGGCACGGGCTCACCGGCATGCGGGAACGGGCCGCGGTCTACGGCGGGCAGATCGAGGCCGGCCCGCGCCCCGGGCCCGGCTGGCGGGTCGAGGCGCACCTGGCGTTCGAGTCGTGAGCGTCTCGGTGCTGCTCGTCGACGACCAGCCGCTGCTCTGCCTCGGCTTCCGCCTGGTCCTGGAGGCCCAGCCCGACCTGCGCGTCGTCGGCGAGGCGGGCAACGGCGAGCAGGCGATCGCGATGACCCGCGCGCTCGACCCCGACGTGGTGCTCATGGACGTGCGCATGCCCGTGCTCGACGGCATCGAGGCGACCCGCCGCATCGTGGCGTCCGGCGCCCGCGCCCGCGTCCTGGTGCTGACCACGTTCGACCTGGACGAGTACGTATACGCGGCCCTGCGCGCGGGCGCGAGCGGCTTCCTGCTCAAGGACGTGCCCCCGAACGACCTCGTCACCGCGATCCGCTCGGTCGCCGGCGGCCACGCGGTCGTCGCCCCGGCGGTGACCCGGCGCCTGCTGGACACGTTCCTCCCGCACCTGCCGGCCCCGGGCCCGGCCCGCACCCCGCCGGCGCTGGACACCCTGACCGGCCGCGAGCGCGAGGTGCTGACCCACGTGGCGCGCGGCTCGTCGAACGCGGAGATCGCCGCGGCCCTGCACCTGTCGGAGGCGACCGTCAAGGTGCATGTGGGCCGTCTGCTCGCGAAGCTGTCCCTGCGCGACCGGGTGCAGATCGTCGTGTACGCGTACGAGAACGGATTGACACCACCACACCCGGCGTGACCACCATGACCCCGGCGAGCCCGAGCGCCAGCAGGCGCCGCCGCCCCGCCTCGGCCTGCAGCTGCTCGTACGTGGCCCGCCGCTCGACGACGTCCCCGCGCGACGAGACACACACGTCGCCGGGCCCGATCAGCACGGCGCCGGGCTGCGGGTTGGTCTCGAAGCAGGCGAGCCGGGTGGGCGTGAGCTTCCAGTCGACACTGCCCCAGTCGACGTCGAACCACGAACCGTCGTGGCAGGCGTCGGTCGGGCAGTACTGCCGCACGGGCAGCTCCCACCCCTCACGGAGGACGACCGCCCCGGCAACGAGCCCGGCGAGGAGCGCCCCGATCACGGCGAGTGTGCGCATACCGCTTCCGACGCGCACACCCCGCCGACGGTTCCAGACCCGCCGACTGCGGCTTCGCCCCGGACGGCGCGCCCCGGGGATGGCCGGAAGTCCTGTCGCTCACCCGGGACGGTGACGCCGCACCGTCGCCGTCGGCCGGAACGTGACCGAGGTAACGACCGGAATGCGGGGAAACTCCATACTGTTGCCACCGGTCGTGGCCGAGACTGTGACGATGACCCGACCCCAAGCCCAGCCGCCGCTGTCCGCCTGGCGCCGGCTCCGGCTGACGCTGGTGCTCGGATTCCTGACCGCCCTCGGGCCGCTGACCATCGACATGTACCTCCCGGCGCTGCCGACGATCACCACCGACCTGCACGCGTCGGCGGCCGCGGTGCAGCTCACGCTCACCGGTACCCTCGCCGGTCTGGCCATCGGGCAGCTGATCGTCGGGCCGTTGGCCGACGCGTTCGGGCGCCGGGTACCGCTGCTCGCCGGGATCGCGGTGCACGTGACCGCGTCGGTGCTGTGCGTGTTCGCGCCCAACCTGGCCGTGCTCGGCACGCTGCGGGTGCTGCAGGGCCTCGGCGCCGCCGCCGCGTCCGTGGTCGCCATGGCCGTCGTGCGGGACCTGTTCAACGGGCTCGCGGCGGCGCGGCTGCTGTCGCGGCTCATGCTCGTCGTCGGGGTCGCCCCGATCCTGGCCCCCACCGTCGGCGGCCTGGTCCTGCGCCTGACCCAGTGGCGGGGGGTTTTCGTGGTACTCGCCGTGGCCGGTCTGGCGATCCTCGCCGCCACCGCGTTCGCGCTGCCCGAGACCCTCCCGGCCGAGCGGCGGCGCATGGGCGGCGTGGGCGGCACCGTGCGCGACTACGGGCGCCTGTTCGCCGACCGGGTGTACGTCGGGCTGATCATCGTCGCCGGGCTGTCGATGGCGGCGCTGATCGCGTACGTGAGCGGGTCGAGCTTCGTGTTCCAGGACGAGTACGGCATGAGCCAGCAGCAGTTCGCGTTCGTCTTCGCGGGCGGGGCGGTCGGCCTGATCGGCGCGACCCAGCTCAACGTGCGGCTGCTGCGCCGCTGGACGCCGCAGCGGATCCTCGCCGGCGCACTGGTCGCGGGCGTCGCGGCCGGGGCCGTGCTGCTCGCCCTGGCCGCCACCCACGCGGGCGGGCTGCTCGGCGTGCTGCTGCCGCTGTGGACGGTGCTCGCGATGGTCGGCCTGGCCATGCCCAACGCCCCCGCGCTGGCCCTGTCCCGGCACGGTGAGGCCGCCGGTACCGCGGCGGCGCTGCTCGGTGCCGTCCAGTTCGGCGTCGGCGCGCTGGCCGCCCCGCTCGTCGGTGTCCTGGGCGTGGGCGCCCTCGCGATGGCGATCGTGGTCTTCGGGGGCATGGCGGCCGCGGCTCTGGCGCTCTGGCTGGTGGTACAGCCGCAGCATCTTCCGGCCGAGCAGCTCGATCCCGCCGTGGCGGTCGCCGCCCACTGATCGTTCACCGAACGGACTGCTGTCGTACGGCACCGACCACACCTTCGAGTCGGCGGGCCACCTCGGCACGGTGACCGTCAGCGACGGCCGCGACCAGACCCGCCCCGGCTGGACCGTCTCGGGCCAGGTCGGCGACTTCACGAACGGCACCCGGACCTTCAGCGGCGCCGACCTGGGGTGGGCCCCGGCGATCGCGGCGCCGAACGCCGGCCACGACGTCGTGGCCGGCCCCGTGGTGGCCCCGGGCACCGACCCCGGCCTGCGCGCCGGCGGCGGCCGGCCGTCGCGGGCCCGGGCGGGGGCCTGGGTACCACCTCGATCGGCGCCGACCTGCACCTGAAGATTCCGTCGAGCACGCAGCCCGGCCTGTACTCCGCCACGCTCACCATCACCGTGATCGCCTTCGCCCGACCGCGCTCAGTCGTCGATCGCCTGGTACAGCGTCGTCCAGAAGTCCAGGTAGACCCGCGCCGAGTCCGGGGTGGAGGCCCCGACCTGGGTGAGCAGGATGCCGACGAGGTCGTTCTGCGGGTCGGCGTAGGTCGAGGTTCCGCTGCCGCCGTCCCAGCCGAACTGGCCGACCGGGGCATAGTCGCCGCGGTACGTCCGCACCGCCATCCCGAAGCCCCACCCGCCGTGCTGGCCCTGGCCGAACGACACGTGCACGTTGTCCCGGGCCAGCGCGGTCCGGGCGGCGAGCTGCTCGGCCGTCAGCCGGTTGGTCGTCATGAGCTCGACGGCGGGCCGGGACAGTACCCGCTCGCCGCCGTGCCGGCCCCGGTTGAGCAGCATCCGGAAGTAGGCGTGGTAGTCATCCACAGTGGACACCAGCCCGCCTCCGCCGCCCGCGAACGCCGGCGGCTTGCTGTGGCGTCCGCCCTCGGCCGGGTCCCAGACGTGGAACTCGCCGGTCTGCGGGTCGGGGGCGTAGAGCGGCGGGAGCCGGTCGATCTGATCGGCGGGCACGTCGAACCCGGTGTCGGTCATGCCGAGGGGCTCGAAGACGCGCTCACGCAGGAACGCCTCGAACGACTGCCCCGAGACCCGGGCGACCAGCACGCCGAGCAGGTCGCTGGCGATCTGGTACTGCCACCGCTCGCCGGGCTGGTTCATCAGCGGCAGCGTGGCCAGCCGGCGCAGCCACTCGTCGGGCTCGGGCATCGGCGTCGGCAGGTTGGGCGTGAGCCCCTGCTCGAAGACGGCACCCATGATCGGCGTGCCCAGGACCGTCATGTCCATGCCGAGCCCGAACGTGGAGGTCAGCACGTCCCGCACGGTGATCGGCCGGCGCGCCGGCACGGTGTCGTCCAGCGGGCCGTCGAGGCGCCGGAGCACCCGCCGGTCGGCGAGCTCCGGCAGCCACTGCTCCACCGTGTCGTCCAGCCGCAGCCGGCACTCGTCGAGCAGTACCATCGCCGCCGCCACCGACACCGGCTTGGACGTCGAGGCCATCCGGAAGATCGTGTCCCGGCGCATCGGCGCACCGCCGTCGTGGCGCATCGTCCCCAGCGCCTCGACGTGCGTCTCGTCGCCCCGGCCGACCAGGGCGACGAGCCCGGGGATCCGCCCGGACTCGACGTACCGCGCCAGTACGTCGTGCAGTCTGCGCAGCCCTGGCGCAGTGAAGCCGCTGTCTCGTCCCACCGTGTCTCCTCCTGTACGCACACGACACGTGTCGTGTCCCGGCGGACGACACGCTACGTGTCGTGTATTCGGCGTGTCAACACGGCACGTATCGTTTCCCTGTTACCGTGGGAGGCATGGCCGCACCGCCGAATCCCCTGCGCCGCAACGAGGCCAGCCGCCGCGCCATCCTGGACGCCGCGCTGGGCCTGTGCGCCGAGCTGGGCTACCGGCGGCTCACCATCGAGGCCATCGCCGCCCGCGCCGGCGTGAGCAAGAAGACGATCTACCGCTGGTGGCCCTCCAAGGGCGCGGTCCTCCTGGACGCCATGGACGAGGTGGCCACCACGGTCGTGTACCAGCGCGACACCGGCGACCTCGCGACCGACCTGCACACCCAGGTCACATCGGTCATCGAGCTCCTCACCTCGCCGACCGGCTCCGCCGTCGTGGGCCTGATCTCCGAGGCCCTCCACGACGACGGGCTGGCCAACGACCTGCGGGAGCGACTCATAGCGCCGCGCATCGAGGACTTCAAGGAGCGCATGCGCCGGGCCCAGCGCGACGGCCAGCTCGCCGCGGACGCCGATCTCGACGTGGCCCTCGACCTGGTCTACGGACCGATCTACCACCGGCTCGTCTACCACCTGGGCCTGCCGGACGCGGACCAGGTCCGCACGCGCGTGGCGCATGCCCTGCGCGCGTTCGGCCCACCCTGACCGGCGCCGCGCGCTCAGGTGTCACACAGCCGCGACCGTCGATCTTCACCAAGCTCGGGCTGGTCCGGCACGAGCGCGAGCACCGGCGCGTGCTCGCGGTCCTGCGCTTCCTCCGGGCCTGGGCGCGCTCAGCGCCGCTGCCGGGCGATCGCGTCGGCGCCGACCGGCGTGAACAGGTTGACCAGCGTGCCGTCGGGGTCGCGGAACAGCAGCGACCGGTTGCCCCACGGCATGGTGGTCGGCTCCTGTACCGGCGCGCCGATCACGTCGCGCAGCCGCTCGAACTCGGCGTCCACGTCGTCGACCCGGAACTCCACGATCGCCGTCCGGTTGGCGGCCGGCTCGGCCGAGCCCGCGCCGAAGAGCGCGACCGTGGCGGTACCGCCGATCGCGAGCGTCGCGCCCGGCAGGGGCAGCTCGGCGAAGTCCGGCGTGTACCGGCGGGCGGTCTGCCCGGTGACCTGCTCGTAGAAGTCGGTGAGGCGGCCGACCTGGCCGGTGATGAGACGAACCGATGCGAAATCCATGACGCCCACCGTAGGAGCGATACCGGACAAGGTCCGCCCGGTTTTGGCAGAATGTTGATCCATGACACGTCCGACCGCCCGGGTGCTCGCCCTCCTGGAGATCCTGCAGGGCGGCGGCACCCACACCGCCGTCGCGCTGGCCGGGCGGCTCGGCGTCGACGAGCGGACCGTGCGCCGCTACGCCGAGCACCTGCTCGACCTCGACGTGCCGGTCGAGGCGGTGCGGGGGCGCTACGGCGGCTTCCGGCTGGGCCCGGGCTTCCGGATGCCGCCGCTCATGCTGACCGACGAGGAGGCGCTGGCCGTGCTGCTCGGCCTGTCGGGCGGCCGGGTGACGGCATCGTCGGGGGCCGCCGCGGCCAAGGTGCGCCGGGTGCTGCCCAAGGCGCTCGCCGCCCGTCTCGACGCGCTGTTCGCCACGGCCGACTTCGGCGCGCCCGCGCGCTCGCACGAGGAGACGGGACCGCAGGCCTCGGTCATGCTGCGGCTGGCCGAGGCGACGCGGCAGCGCCGGCCCGCGGTGATCGTGTACTCCGACCGCAACGGCCGGCGCAGCGAGCGGACCCTGCATCCGTACGGCATCGTGGCGCACGCCGCGCGCTGGTACGTCACCGGGCCCGACTCGGCCTCGGGCGAACTGCGCACCTTCCGGCTCGACCGCATTGTGGAGGTACACCTCGCGCAGGGCTCTTTTGCCGTTCCTGCCGGGTTCCGTCCGGCCGACGTGGTGCGGACCGGCCTGGCCGGCACGCCGTGGCGGCACGAGGTCGTCGTGGCCGTGCGGGGGACCGCCGAGGAGGTGCGCGCGCGGCTGCCCGGCGGGCTGGCGAGCATCGAGCCGGACCCGGGCGAAGGGCCGGACTGGGTGCTGGTGCGGCTGCGCGCGGAGCGGCTCGACTGGCTTCCGGGGCTGCTGGCCGGGCTTGGGCGGCCGTTTCTCGTGCACGAACCCGCGCAGTTGCGCGATGTGATACGCGCCTGGGCCGACCGTGTGGCGGGGTGCGCGGGGGCGACGACACCGGAAGAGGCGGCGAACCGGTACGGGCCGTGAGGGCCCGTCGTCACGAAACTTACGGCGGCGGCATACCCGATCGAGCGAATTTACGAAGCGGTTCCGCGGTGGCGCGGGCGGCACGTGCGCGGAAAGGTCGTCATTAGCCGCTAATGCCGACAATCGGGCACACTGCCGAACGGAGCGCCGTACGCTTGGGCATACGGCGCTCCGGTTGGCGCTTGAGTCTCTTGCGAGGACCCGTCAGAGAGCGCGAACGTTCTCCGCCTGAGGACCCTTCTGACCCTGGGTCACCTCGTACTCCACCTTCTGACCCTCGGTCAGCTCGCGGTAGCCGCTGCTGGCGATGGCGGAGTAGTGGACGAACACGTCCGCGCCGCCGTCGTCCTGCTGGATGAAGCCGAAGCCCTTTTCAGAGTTGAACCACTTGACAGTACCGCTAGCCACGCTTTTCCTCCTGATAGCGGAAAACCAGAACCTCGCCAATCGCCGGCGAGGTGCTTCCGCTCGATGAACCATACCTGCCGTCGGTCCGCACCCCAGCACCGCAGGCACAAGTCACCGGGCCGGCGGTCTACCGCATCCGGTGCGTAACCAAATGCTCGTATCCGCGCTCATAGTCGCACACCGGGACGCGAACAGCTTCCCCGAGGCGTACCGAAGTTTCGGCAACGGGGCGGAGCGAGGGTTACGGCCCCCGATCGACGTACATAACCCCGGTCTTGCGAACGCTCAGCGACGGCATTTTGCGGCTCCGAACCCGGCGTCAGGTCGTCATCAAACTGTGATCCAGGGAGTCACCCGGGCGATTGTTACCGACGCGTACGAAATGGCGTGAGCGTGGCCCGGATCAGGCCGGCCACGCCCCAGTCGGGCTCGATCTGGGCCAGCACGGCGAGGTGCTGGCGCAGCTGGATGATCGGCATACGGTCCCGCCAGCCGGCGTCGAGCGAGGTCAGCTCCGCGTACACGGCGAAGAAGCGGCGCGCCTCGGGCGGGGGCACGGCGGACCACAGGTGCGCGAGGTCGACCTCGGCCCACGTGTACGACACGGCCGGGTCGATGAGGGCGGGCCGCCCGTCCGGGGTGGCCAGGACGTTCGGCGCCCACAGGTCCCCGTGGGTCAGGCAGGCCGGCCGGTCGGGCAGCAGCTCGGGCAGCCGGTCGCAGAGTCGTTCCAGCGCGGCCCGGTCCGCGGGCCCGAGGGCGGCGTCGACGCGGGGCTCCCCGAGCCACCGCAGCAGCCGGTGCTGCGCGAAGAACGCGAACCCGTCCTCGGCCCAGGTGTTGACCTGCCGGCCGCGGCCGAGCCAGTTGTCGCGCTGCCAGCCGAAGAGCTTGTGGGTGGTACTCCGGTGCAAACGGGCCACCGCGTGGGCCAGCTGCTCCCAGAAGGCCGCGCGATCCGGCCGCGTGCGCAGGACCGACAGCACGAGCAGTTCCCGGTCGGCAAGAATCACGTCGGGCGTCACCACACCGCCGAGCTCGCGCAGAGCGGCCAGCCCTTCGGCCTCGGCCGCGAACACGCCGTCGTCCGGCGCGTCGGCGAACGCCTTGACGAACACCGGCGGCGCACCCCGCCGGGTGGCGATCCCGGCGAGCGCCGCGAGACCACCGCTGACGGGCTCCACGGCGACGACGTCACGGAGGCCGGCCCGGTGCAGCCGGTCGAGCAGCAGCGCCGTCACGACGGACTCCAGCCCGCCGCGTCACACACCGGCACGCCCATTGCGGCGCATGGACCACCTCATCCCGGCGTACCTTTCGCGGCGGTACCGTCTCCGCGTCTGGTCAGTTCGGTCTTGCGCCGCATCAGGGCGGTCCTCGCCCGGCGGGCCGCGCCCAGGTTCACGGCCGCCAGGACGCCCAGGGCCACGACGACCGCCAGCAGCGACGGCTCGAGCTTGTGCCGCACGATGGTGATGACCAGCGCGCCCGTCGTGAAGGCGAGCCACGCGCCGGCCCCGAGCCAGGCGGCGACCACGCGGTCGCGGGCGAACAGTGGTACGCGCCGGGTCACGGCCCAGGCGCCGAACGCCGCCCAGCCCAGGCCGATCGTCATCAGGGCCGCGAACGCCACCTGCGTGCGGGGCGGCAGGCCCGGCTCCGTCGCCCCGAGCAGGCCGATCAGGGCGCTGCCGGTCAGGCCGGCCAGGGCCACGACCAGGTAGGCGACCCGCCGGCGCAGCGACAACGGCGCGTCCAGCCGCGCCAGGACCTCTTCCGGCGTCATGCCTCGTACCCCTTCCGCTCCAGCTCCAGGCGCAACAACCCGCGGGCCCGGTTGAGCCGCGACTTGACCGTTCCGACGGGGACGGCGCAGATCTGGGCGCACGTCTCCAGCGGCAGGTCCTCCAGGTAGAACAGCAGGAGCACCTCACGCTCCCGGGCCGGCAGCGCGGCCACGGCGCCGGCCAGGGTCTCCCGGTCGACCACGCCCTCGGTCTCGTCGTGGCCCGCAACGTCGTCGATCGGCTCGGTGTCCGGGCGCGCGTACGCGGCCCGCAGCCGGTTCATCACCGCCCGGCGCGCGACCGTGAACAGCCACGGCGTGAACCGGTCCGGCTGTCGCAGGCGCGGCAGCCCTTTCACCACGGCCAGCCAGATCTCCTGCACCACATCGTCGTCGGTACCGCCGAGCATCTGCCCCACGTACCGCTCGACCGCCGGGTGCCAGGCCCGTACCAGCTCGGTGAAGGCCTCCCGCTCACCCAGCTGACAGCGGACCACCAGCAACTCGTCGCTCATCGGCCCTCCTTCGCCAGTTCAGTCGGCGCGGAGGCCCGGAAGGTTCACGGTGCTAGGCGAAATCGGCGTGGACGCGGCGCTCGACCGCGTCGACGGTCATGGTGCCGCCGTGCGGCAGGATCCACTGCGGGCGCGTGTGGCCGAACGGGATGCCGACACAGACAACCGCTTCCGGGTTGTACCGCGTCACCTCCGACACGACCGCGTCCCGCTGCTCCGCGCGCAGGCGGGAGCGCTCCTCCGGCTCCGGCCGGCGGGTGAAGTCCGAGACCGGCGGACGCGCCAGCAGTACCGCATCCACCGCCGCCAGCAGGCCCCGCTCCCCCAGCGCGCGGACGATCCAAGCGACGTTGCGCGCCGGGAGCAGCTCCTCCGACGTCTCCAGGAGCATCACGCCGCCGGCGAGGGCGTCCGGGGCGGGCGAGGTCCGGCCCGCGGTGAGCACCCACTCGAGCACCTCGATGCAGCCGCCCCAGGTGCGGCCGGTCACCGTGCGGGCCGGGCCGTGCCAGCTCCACGGCTCGGTCGGCGCGCGGTCGCCGTACGAGGACAGCGCCCGCGGGTCGTCCCAGCCGACGCCCACGTCCTCGGACTCGCCCGGGTCGGTCACCTCCAGGCGCTCGCCGGTCAGCAGGGCCGCCCGCAGCGAGCGGGCGTGCACCTCGTCGACGGCCGGGCCCGGGCCGAGGTGCACCTGGGTGGAGCCGCCGTAGAAGCTGGCGATGCCGTTGACCCACAGCCACTGGTGCAGGTTGGTGTTGTCGCTGGTGCCCAGGAACGGCTTCGGGTCGGCCCGGGCGACGGCGGGGTCGAGGTGCGGTACCACCGTGATCTGGTCCTCGCCGCCGATCACCGCCAGGATCGCGCGGATGTCCGGGTCGGCGAAGGCCGCGTTGATGTCCGCCGCCCGGTCCTCGGCCGAGGCGCCCACCCGGCGGGTCGTCGGGTACTCCACCGGGACGAGGCCGGTGACCTCGGCGAGGCGGCGCATCGCCTGCTCATGGACGGCCGGGAACAGGCCGGGCGCGGCGAACGACGGCGACAGCACGGCGACGCGGTCACCGGGTCGCGCTTTCGGGGGATGCATCAGGCCGGGCACGTTGCCAGCCTCGGCATCCCGGCGGAGTTCGTCAAACGAGATCCGTGCGACCCGTCAGAAGTTGGACAGTACGTCGTTGAAGACATTGCGGATGTCGAGGGCGTTCTTGGCGTCGTAGCTGCCGCCCCGGGCCGCGCCCGCGATGCGGTCCAGCGATGCCGCGTCGGCCTCGGAGCCGTAGGCGATCGTGAAGACCCGCACCGGCTTCTCCAGGCTGCCGCGGCCGAGCTCGGTGACGAGCCGGCCGAGGTCGTCGTCGGCCGGGTACTGGTTCTCGCCGTCGCTGAGCACCACGACCGCGTAGATGCGCCGGTCGGTCTGGGCGTCGCGCATGTGGGCGACGGCCGCGCGGATCGTGGCGTACAGCGCGGTCTCGCCGTGCGGGCGCAGCACGTCCACGGACTGCTTGTACCGCGCCGCCGACGGCCCCGCCGGGCTCAGCGGCATCAGCTCGCGCCACGGGTCCGCGCCGCTGCGCTCGGGGCCGCTGAACGCCCACAGGCCGATCGAGTCGGTCACGGCGAGGCTGTCGACGGCGGGCCCGGCGGCCTCCTTGGCCAGCTGCAGCCGCGTCTTGCCGGAGTCGCCGACCTCCTGGGACATGGAGCCGGACTCGTCGACGACGATGAGCACGCCGGCCGGCTTGCGGACCTGGCCCCACAGCGCCAGCAACGCCTCGACGGTCTTCGCGTCGGGCGGCGGGACCGTGGTGAACGCCGGCTGCGTCTGCAGGTTGGCGTCGGCGAAGCTCGCGTGGTCCTCGACGTCGCGGAAGCCCTCGGCGAGGAACAGGGCGGCCTGGGCGGGCTCGTGCACGTACCGCAGAAAACTCTCGGCGGCGGCGGACTGCTCGGGGCTGACCCAGGGCTCGCGCAGGATCGCGTAGGGATCGTCGGACGCGATCGTCCCGTCGGCCGGGTAGATGGCGACCAGCGGGGTCTTCGGCGGGGCCTGCTGCCCGCCGTCGAGGAGGTTGCCGCGGTTGTACTGGTAGATGACCTGCTCCTCCAGCGCGATCGCGCTCACGTACTCCAGCCCGCGCCCCTCCTGATCGGCCTGGTACAGGTTCTTCGTGAACGTCGACGAGCTGCTGCCGTAGTGCACGGCGGCGAGTTCGAGGCTGTGCAGCCGCCCGGCGTCGCGCCCGAGCGCGGTGGCCGTGGAGGCGAACGAGAGCAGGCCGGTCGTCGAGGTGTTCGGGTTGGTCTTGCCGAGTGTGAACGGCCCCCACTCGGGGTGGCCGTAGGCGCCCCAGCCGCGCGGGTCGGCGGCGAGCGCGGCGAGGTCCGACCAGCCGATCTTCGCCTTGGGCCAGCCGATCGCCGCGGCCATGGGCTTCGGCATGCCGATGACGACCGGCGTGTGCGTCACCGACGGCAGCTCGCCCTCGGGCAGCACCGCGGGCCGGGCCGCGCGGAGGCGCTCGGTCCAGACACTGGACGAGGGCGACCACACGTCGGGACGGGCCTTCTTGTCCAGGGTCGTCCCGGCGGCGAGCGCGTCGGCCATCATGCGCGAGCTGGCGATGCTGACGTGGACGTCGACGCAGCCGCCCGCGGGGTGGTACCGGCGCGCCAGCTCGGTGAGCACCGGCGCCTTCTCGTCGGAGCTGACCAGGTTCAGCGACAGGCAGTTCTGGCGCCAGGCGGTGAGGTACACGATCCCGGCCCCGGCCAGGACGAGCACCGCGAGGACGGCGGGCCACCGGCGCTTCTTGCGGGGCGCGATGCCGCGCCGCCGCTTGGCCGGCGGCCGGGGAGGCGAGGGCGCGGGGGCCGGCGGCGCGGGTGTGGCGGGCGGCGGGGGCGGCGCGGGTGTGGCGGCCGGCGGGGGCGGCGCGGGTGTGGCGGCCGGCGGGGGCGGCGCGGGTGTGGCGGACGGCGCCGGTGTGGGGTCGGCCAGGAGCGTCGCGCCCTCGGCGACGATCAGCTCCGGGCGCTCGGTCGCGGCCGGGGAGGCGCCCAGCCGGCGGTGCAGCGTCGTGGCGACCAGCGGCATCCGGGTGCCGCCGCCGACGAGCAGGACCGCGTCGAGGTCCGCGGCGGCGACCGCGGCCTCCCGCAGCACCGCGCGGGTCTGGTGGATCGTGCGGTCGAGGATGGGCGCGGCCAGCTGGTCGAGCTGCTCCCGGCCGAACGGCGCGTCGTCGGCGAAGAGCGGGATGTGGATCGCGGTGGCGGTGGCCCGGGCGAGGCTCTCCTTGGCCGCGCGCACGTCGTCCCACAGCTGCCGGGCCGCGCGTCTGTCCTCATTGGACTCGGGGTGGGTGAGCCGCCGCCACCGGCCGGGGTCGCGGCCGGCGTAGACGGCGCCGAGGTACGCCACGATCGCCGTGTCGATCTCCAGCCCGCCGGCGTCGTCGAGCCCGGCCTCGGCCAGCACCTCGAAGCCGGCGCCGGTGCGCCTGACGACCGACACGTCGAACGTGCCGGCGCCGAGGTCGTAGATGAGCGCGGTGCCGCCGGCGCGCAGCGCGCCGTGGGCGTGGGCGGCGGCGACCGGCTCGGCGACGAGCCCGGCCCGGTGCACGCCGGCGTCGCGGGCCGCGTCGAGCAGCACCTGGCGCCGGCGCGGCCCCCAGCCCGCCGGGCACGCGATCGTGACGCTCGCGGGCGCCTCGCCGGCGACGCGCGCGGCCTCGTCGTACACCCGGCGCAGCACCGCCCCGATGAGCTCGGCGACCGGCACCTCGCGGTCGCCGAGCACCACGGTGCCGTGGTCGATGCAGCGCTTCGGGTGCGGCTCGAAGGCGCCGGGGTCGGTGCGGGCGCCCCGGATCGCGTCCCGCCCGACGAGCAGCGTGCCGTCCGGGGCGCGGCACACGGCCGAGGGCAGCAGCTCGGAGCCGTCGAGGAGGAGCGTTTTGGTCGTACCGTCGGCAAGGCGCAGGACCGCCGCGGTGTTCGATGCACCGAAGTCGATTCCCAACCGAATCCCGGTCACGCCGGACACAGTAGGGTCGGCGCGCAAGCACAGGCCCCCTCCACCACGATGTTCACCGACCGGTCACCCGTCCGTCAGGCTGGTCCGGTGCACATCGTCGCGCTCGGCAGCTCCTTCGCCGCCGGGCCGGGCATCGACCCGGTCCTCGACCGCCGCACGGGTCGTTCGGGCCGCAACTACGCCCGGCTGACCGACCTGTCCGTCTCGGGCGCCACCACCGGGGCGGCCGGGCGCGCGGGCGCCGAGCTGCTCCGGGCGTCGCGGCTCAGCGAAGGGCACGCGCTCGGCTCGCCCGCGCCGTGGGTGACCGGCTTCCGGCCCGCGATGCGCCCGGCGCCGTTCCACCCGAACGTGGCGGGCATGCGGGCCGTCGCCCGCCGCGTCCGGGTGCCCCTAGCTGACCTGCACCGCCGCGTCGTCGATGACGAACGACGTCTGCAGCGAGGAGTCCTCGGTGCCAGTGAACTTCAGCGCGACCGTCTGCCCGGCGAACGCCGACAGGCTGTAGCTCTTCTGGACGTACCCGGTCGCCTTGTTCAGGTTCGACAGGGTCGCCAGGGTCGTCGAGCCCGCGGTGACGGCCAGCTTGTCGTAGGCCGTCGAGGTGGTGGTCTCCGCGGTGTCGATGTGCACCCAGAACGTCAGCGTCGCCGAGCAGCCGGCCGGGATGGTCACCGACTGCGACAGGCTCTCGGTGTGCGTCGAGCCGTAGCCCAGCAGCCAGGCGCTGTAGGTGCCGGAGTGCGCCGCCTCACCCTGCGAGGACCACTGGCCGATCGCGCCCGTGGTGCCGGTCCATCCGGTGGTACCGGACTCGAAGCCCGGGTTCGTCAGCACCTGCGCCGCCGTGCAGCCGGTCGGTGGCGGCGTGGTCGTGCCGCCCACCGACGTGGCCCAGATCGTCGAGGCGACGCCGTCGGCGGCCCGGTCGAGCACCGTCGCGCTGATGTTGCTCGCGGTGTCGCAGGCCTGGTGGTAGCAGGAGTCGTACGCGCTGTTCGCGGTGCCGCCCCACTTCGACGCCTGCGCCGAGGTCTTCTTCGCGCTGGCGCCCGCGGCGTAGCCGGAGGTCGCGATGCCCACGCGCTCGAACGAGTAGTCGTCGGAGCGGCCTGCGCCCTCGGTGTTCTCCTCCGGCTGCAGGCCCAGCGTGTCCCAGTACGCCTTCATCGGCACGGCCGCCGCCGACGTGATGTGGTTGATGAAGTAGCCGCCGTTGGGCGAGCCCACCATGTCGAAGTTGTAGTAGGCCTTGATCTGCGTGCGCTGCGTGCTCGTGAGCGCGTTGGCGTAGAAGGCCGAGCCCTGCAGCCCCTGCTCCTCCCCGGCCCACCAGGCGAACCGGACGTGCCGGCTCATCGTCGGGTTCTGCTGGGCCAGCACGAGCGCGTTCTCCAGCAGTGTCGCCGAGCCGGAGCCGTTGTCGTTGATCCCCGGCCCGGCGGCCACGCTGTCCAGGTGCGCGCCGAACATGGTGACCTGGTCGGACGGCCCGCCCGGCCAGTCGGCGACGAGGTTGTTCGCCCGGTACGTGCAGCTGGTGCAGG
This sequence comes from Dactylosporangium sp. NPDC049140, assembly GCF_040648435.1. NCBI lineage: Bacteria > Bacillati > Actinomycetota > Actinomycetes > Micromonosporales > Micromonosporaceae > Dactylosporangium > Dactylosporangium sp. NPDC049140. The sequence continues at coordinate 61,718 of NZ_JBEZDS010000042.1, forward strand.
TCTGCTCGGCCACGGTGTACCCGGCGGCCTGCAGCTTGCCCTTGATGTAGGCGACGGAGGCGGTGTACCCAGCCGTGCCGCTGCGCCGGGTGCCGCCGTTCGCGGTGGCGATCGAGTTGAGCTGGGTCAGGTGGGCCTGCACGTTGGCGACGGCGATGTCCGGCGCCGCGGCGAGCGCGGGGGTGAGGGTCACGGGCGCGGCAGCGGCCGGGATCGCCAGGCCGGCGCCGGTGAGCAGGAGTGCGGCGGACACGGTCAGTGTCAGCGCCGCGGAGCGGGATCGCATGGGTGAGCTCCTCGATCGGAGGAAGAAGGTGGCGAGAGATTCGCATATCTCGATGCCAGCGATCAAGTGGCCGGTCCATACCACCCGGCCCATACCGCGCCCGTGTCTCGCCCGGTCCAGGTGGCGCCCGCCGGCCGCGCCGGCGGCAGGGTTGCCGGTGGGAACTGACGAGAGGGCGGCCCGATGTTGCCGGACACGTCCGCGGTCGCGGCCGCGCTGGCGGTGGCCGAGCGCCACTGCTCGCCCGCACTGCTCAACCACTCGGTGCGCACCTACGCGTGGGCGGCGGCGTACGCCACGGCGCACGGCATCCACCGCGACGACGAACTGCTCGGCGTGGCGGCGCTGCTGCACGACATCGCGCTCACGCCGTCGTTCGACAGCCACACGGTGCCGTTCGAGGAGGCGGGCGGCGACCTCGCCCGGGTGTTCGGCCGCGCGGCCGGGTGGCCCGCGGCCCGGGCCGACCGGGTCGCCGAGGTCATCGTCCGGCACATGCGCGACGACGTCGCCGCGGACGCCGACCCGGAGTCGCACCTGCTGCAGGTCGCGTCGAGCTTCGAGGTGGTCGGGCGCCGTCGGGAGGAGTTCCCGGCCGGCCTGCGGGCGGCGACGCTGGACCGCCTCCCCCGGCTCGGCTTCCGCGACGAGTTCCTGGCCCGCTTCGAGGACCAGGCCCGGCGCAAGCCGGACAGCGCCGCGGCCGGGTCGGTGCGCCGCAACCTGGCCGGGCGGATCACCGGTAACCCCCTGGACGAGGGATGAATACGCGCTAAAAGCGGCCGTTTTGTACTATCGGACGGTGGCGCACAACGATCAGTCAGCTGCGCAGCCGGCCCTGCACGACGCCGCCGGCAGGCGTGGCACCACCGGCGACCGCGACACCGCCGACGAGCGCGACGCGCGCGCCGACGAGCGCGAGATCCAGCAGGAGCTGCGCGACACGGTGGCGCTGTTCGAGCAGCAGGGCGCGACCGTGCGCCGGGACGCCATGGACATGCGCGAACGCCACCTGGACGATCGGGGACGGCGCGCCGACGAGCGCGACCGGGCCGCCGACGAGCGCGACGCCATCGCCGACCAGCGGGAGATCGACGGCGAGCTCGACCCGGGCTGGGCCGAGCCGAGGTACAGACCCGGGCGGCGCCCGGCCGGAGGGCTACCCCGGCGGCGCCCTTCCGGAGGACCACCCCGGCGGCGCCCTTCCGGAGGACCACCCCGGCGGCGCCCTTCCAGAGGACCACCCCCGGCGGCGCCCTTCCAGAGGACCACCCCCGGCGGCGCCCTTCCGGACGGCTACCCCGAGCGGCGCCCTTCTGGAGGGCTGACCAGGGTGGCGCCCGGCCGAAGGGCTACCCCGGGGCAGCGCCCTACCGAAGGGCTACGCCGCGCGGCGCCCGGCCGGCGGGCTGACCCGGGCGGCGCCGGCCGGCGGGCTACGACGCGGACGGGGCCGCGCCGGCCGGGACGATCCAGCTCGCGACCGCGCCGTGCGGGGAGTAGTCGACGGTGGTCGGCCGCTGCCCGGTGGGGGCGGAGAACGTGATCCAGCCGCGGACGCACGTGCCGTTCGCGAGCGGGCGGGAGGTGAACGGGTACTCCGGCCGGGGGAACGCGTCGTTGTTCGTCTCCGCCGCGACCGCGATCGAGTTGTCGGCGTAGTGCAGGCCCCACGTCTTCCAGTCGACGGTGACGTTCTGCTTCGCCGAGTCCAGCGTGCACACCTGGACGTCGGCCGAGGCCCAGGAGTATCCGGGCGGCCCCGCGGTCGGGCCGCCGGTCACGCTGGGCTGCCGGAATTCGTACACCGTGGCGTTGACGGTGTCGAGCAGCCGCGCCGACTGCCCCATCGCGATCGGCGGCCCGGCGGTGGGCCGCGCGGCCGGGGTCTTCGCCGGTGCGGTGCTGCGGTGCGCCGGCGGCCGCGGGTGCTTGTTGTCGGAGCCGCCGCAGCCGGCGAGCGCCAGCACGGCCGGGACCAGCAGGAAGGATACGGCCAGGACGCGTCGATTCACCGTTCGAGCGTAGTCGGTGCGTGCCAGTTCGGCCCGGCGGCGGCCAGGCCCGGTCGACCACCGCCACGGCCGGCGGCCCGGCCGCCAAGCTGTCCACAATGGACTCCACGGCACCAGGAGCTCGGCGGCGCGGCGGCGGTCCTCGGGGTCGTGCCCCGATGTTCGCGCCGGCAACGACACGCCGGCCCGCGCGCACTCCGCACGCCACGCGCAACGGCACGCCGGCCCGCGCTCACCACCACACCACGCGCAACGACACGCCGGCCCGCGCTCACCACCACGCCGGTCCGCGCGCAACAGCGCGCCACGCGCAACGACACGCCAGGCCGCGCTCACCACCACACCACGCGCAACGACACGCCGTGCTGCGCGCAACGCAACGCCAAGCCGTGCCCGACAGCGCGCCACGCGCAACGACACGCCAGGCCGCGCTCACCACCACACCACGCGCAACGACACGCCGTGCTGCGCGCAACGCAACGCCGAGCCGTGCCCCGACAGCGCGCCACGCGCAACGACACGCCGACCCGCGCACAACGGCACGCCACCGCGCAACGACACGCCAGGCCGCGCGCGAAAGGCGCTCCACGCTTGGGTGAATGGGCATTCGGCCAGTTCTCAGGATCGGTCGGGAAAGATGGTCCGGGGCCGCTGACCCGTGCGGCGAAAGGACGACGTGCATGGATCGGCGGACACTGCTCCTGGCGGCCGGCGCCGCCACCCTCGGCGGCTGCGGCGGCCAATCTCAGGCCCCGGCCGCACAGAGCCCCGACGCCGCGAAGAGCCCCGACGCCACCGGAAGCCCGAGCGCCGCGGGCGGCCCGCCCCCGAAGGCGCTGCCCCCCGAGGTCGACAGCGGCCCCCGCGACGTGCCGGCCGTCGCGCTCACGTTCCACGGCCAGGGCGAGCCCGGCGTGGTCGGCGGCCTGCTCGACGCCCTCGCCGCCGAGCGGGTCAAGGCGACCGTCCTCGCCGTCGGCGTGTGGGTCCGTGGCCAGCCGGAGCTCGCCCGCCGGGTCCTCGCCGACGGCCACGAGCTGGGCAACCACACGCTCAACCACGATGACATCAAGGGGATGAGCGACGATGGCGCGTACGCCGAGATCGCCGGCTGCGCCGCGGCCCTGCGCGAGGTGAGCGGCTCGATCGGGCGCTGGTTCCGGCCCTCGCAGACCCAGCGCAGCACCCCGCGGATCCGGGCGCAGGCCCAGCGCGCCGGGTACGCCACCTGTCTGTCATACGACATTGACTCACTGGACTACACGGACCCCGGCGCGGACGCGATCGTGCGCCATACGCTGCAGGGCGTGCGCAACGGATCGATCGTCAGTCTGCATTTCGGGCACGCGGGCACCGTCACCGCACTGCCGAAGCTGCTCGCCGGCCTGCGCGACCGCGGCCTGCGCCCGGTCACGGCCTCGGAGCTGTTCGCGTGACCGCCCGGCTGGTGACCGGGCGGATCGTCGCGGTCCTCGTGCTGCTCGGGGCGCTGGTCGCGGCCTGCTCCTCGACCAAGGCCCAGAGTGAGCACCCGGCCGGGCCGGGCGACGACAACGCCCCGGCGAACCAGGCCGGGGCGGCGAGCGGGAGTGCCGGCCCGGGGCCGAGCGGCAGCGCCGGCCCGGGGCCGAGCGGCAGCGCCGGCACGAGCCCCGGCCCGGGCCTGCCGGGGATGCCGCCGCTGCTCGACCCGCACGACGTGTACGCCGCGGACCGGCCCGGCGCGTTCGCCGAGCAGGTCCGCAACGACCCGGCGCGCATCTACGTGCCGAACCTCGGCAGCGACACCGTGTCGGTCATCGACCCGGCGACGTTCAAGGTCATCCAGACCGTCAAGGTCGGCGGCGGGCCGCAGCACGTGGTGCCGGCGTGGGACCTGCGCACGCTGTGGGTGAACGACAACACCGGCAACGCGCTGGTGCCGATCGACCCGGCGACGGGCACGTTCGGCAAGCCGGTGCCGGTCGACGACCCGTACAACCTGTACTTCACGCCCGACGGCAAGTACGCGATGGTCATGTCCGAGGCCCGGCACAAGATCGTGTTCCGGGACCCGCACACGATGGCGATCGTGCGCGAGCTCACCGTGAACTGCTCCGGGGTCAACCACGCCGACTTCTCCCCCGACGGGCGCTACTTCATCGCCACGTGCGAGTTCTCCGGCGACCTCATCAAGGTCGACGTCGCCCGCCAGGAGGTCATCGGCCAGCTGCACCTGACCGGGGACCACGCCATGCCGCAGGACGTCAAGATCGCGCCGGACGGGAACACCTGGTACGTCGCCGACATGCACACGTCCGGGGTGTGGATCGTCGACGGCGACCGGTTCACGGTGCGCTCGTTCCTGGCCACCGGCGCGGGCGCGCACGGGCTGTACGTCAGCCGGGACTCGAAGTACCTCTACATCGCCAACCGCGGCGAGGGCTCCGTGTCGCTGCTGGACTTCGCCACCGGCAAGCTCGCGGCGAAGTGGCACATCCCCGGCGGCGGCAGCCCCGACATGGGCGGCGTGTCGGCCGACGGCACGGTGCTGTGGCTCTCGGGGCGGTACAACGGCGAGGTGTACGCGCTGTCGACCGCGGACGGGCACCTGCTGGCCCGGATCAAGGTCGGCACCCAGCCGCACGGCCTGTGCATCTGGCCGCAGCCGGGCCGCTACTCGCTGGGCCACACGGGCATCCTGCGCTGATCCGCTGGTCGCGCTCGTCGCCGGAGTCCGGGTGGGTGTCCAGGTAGGCGGCGATGTCCTCGTCGGCCTCCTGATCGGTCGCGGCGATCTCGGTGCGCTGCTCCGCGCGGCCGGCCGCGTCGGCCGCCAGGTACTCCCACACCTCGACCCGGGTGTCGCCCTCCATGTCCCGGAGGTCACCGAGCGCGGCGAGCGGCCGCACCGACTGCGAGTCGAGTTCGACCACGCTCGCGTGGGTCTGCCCCAGCCCGACGAGCGCGACGGCGCTGCCGACGACGGCCGGCACGGCGCAGACCGCGACCACCAGGTACACCCGGGCGCGCAGCGAGCGGCCCTTGCCCTGCTTCGGTTGCTCCATGTCGCGATACCCCTCCACCAGAGGCATCGGCACCCGGCGGGCCCGGTTTACCTTCTGCTACTGTGCCCATTATGGCTATAGCCGAGTTGGACAGTGCCCGCCCGGCCTGGGCCCGGCCCGCCGTCGCGGCCATCGGCGGCGCGACGGCGGTGGCCGCGCTGCTCGCGGCCGCCCGCCTGCCGGTGCCCGATCCGGTGGTCCGGGCGGAGTCCGCGGCGGTCGCCGGCTCCGCGTTCGCGCTCATCGCGGTGGCGTGGTGGCTGACCGGGCGGCCCGGCGTCCCCGACCGGCGTATCGTGCTGCGCCTCGGCCTGGGCTCCGGGCTGCTCCTCGGCGGCCTGTGGATCGCCGAGATCGGCTTCAACAATCTGACGCCGCACACGGTGTCGACGGCCGCCGCGCGCGGCGTGCTCGACAACGCGACCTGGGCCGTCGTCGGCGTCGTCACGATCGCGGCCGCCGCGGCGGTCACGGCGCGCACCCGCCGGTGGCGCTCCGGGCTGCGGGCGGGCGTGTGGTCGGGCGCCGGCAGCGGGCTGGGCGCCGCGCTCGGGGGCGCCGTGCTCCTGGCGCTGTTCCGCCCGTCGGTCGAGCACGATCCCCTGATGCAGGACGAGTGGCGGCGGCTCGGCGGGGACGTCGGCCTGCCCGCGTACGTCACCCGGGAGACCATGGCCGGCGTGGGCGGGCACCTGTGGGTGCTCGGCGTCGTCCAGGGTGCCCTGCTCGGCCTGGTCGCGGCGGCCGTGACGATCGCGGCGGTCCGGGCCCGCACCGCCGCCCGACCGGCGACGGCGGCCGGCGATGGCGCGTAGGCCACCCCAGCCGGCGGCGCTCGGCGAGGCCGCGCTGCACGTGCTGCTCGCGCTGGCCGACGGGCCCCGCCACGGGTACGCGATCATGCAGACGGTCGCCGCGGAGTCCGGCGGCGGCGTGCGGCTCGGCCCCACCACGCTGTACCGCACGCTGCGCACCCTGCACGAGGCCGGCCTCGTGGCCGAGGTCCCGCACGACGACCCGGGCGACGACGCGCGGCGGCGCTACTACGACATCACCGACGACGGCCGCGCCGCCGCCCGCGAGCAGCTGCGCCGCCTGCAACGGCTGATCGACACCGCGCGGGCCAAGCCGCGGTTGCGCCCGGACCCGGCGTGAGCGCCCCGCGGCAACGGCGCGCGTCCGTGGCCGTGTACGGCGCGATCCTGCGCCTGTACCCGCCCGCGTTCCGCGACCGCTGGGCCGGGGAGACCGTCCTGCTCTTCGCCGAGCTGGCCCGGCGCCGGCCGCCCGGACCGGCGGGCACCGCCGCGCTGTGGCTACGGCACCTGCCCGACCTGGCCGGGGGGCTCTTCGCGGAGTGGTACCGGGAGCTGCGCCGCCGGCCCGCGGTCCGGCACCCGGCCCTGACGCACGGCGCGCCGGCCGGTGCCCTGCTCAGCATCGTCACGGTCGCCGGCAACCTCGGCCACCTCTGGGCCACCCCGGCCGCGCGGGTCGCGTCCTGGCTGATCAGCGGGGCGGCGCTGAGCGTGCTGGCGCTGACCGGGCCGGCCACGCTCGCCGCGGCCGGCACCGTCGGCCGGGCGCTGCGCCACGGCCTGCTCGGCGGCGTGATCGCGTTCACGGCCGCGAACCTCACCGCCACCGCCGTGGTCCTCATCGGCCTCGACCGGCTCGGCCGCGACTCCGTCCAGCTCGCCGCGTTCGCCGCCAGCCACGAGACGGACTTCCGGGTGTACCAGATCCACGAACTGCTCGGCGGCTGGGCCTACGGCACCGTCGCCGGCGCGGGCCTGGGCGCGGCGCTGTCCGGCCTCGCCGCCGCCGGGATCCGCCTCGGGCGCCGCCTGCACTGACGGTGCAGGACCAGGCGCGCGTACGGCCGCAGAGGCGCCGGCGGTTGCGGTCTGTGGAAGATGCCACGTCGCGAATCCGAGCCCGGCCGAGCCGGCGAATCCGCTGATGACCCACGCATCCACGCGGGTCGACACCAGCCGGAAGGGGCGTTTCGCCAATGCTTGCTCGTCTGTCCATGCGCCGGTCCGCGGCCGCGCTGGCCGCGCTGGCCGCCACCGGTGCCGTCGTCCTCGGCGCGCCGCCCGCGCACGCCGCCGGCACCTCCCAGGTGTCGGTCGTGCACGGGATTCCCGGGCAGCCGGTCGACGTGTACGTCAACGGAAAGAAGACCCTCAGCGACTTCAAGCCCTCCACCGTGGCCGGCCCGCTGCAGCTGGCGGCCGGTAAGTACGACATCGTCATCGTCAAGCCCGGCGACCCGGTCACCAGCCCGATCCTCAAGGTCGACCAGGCGGCCGTGCCGGGCGACGCGAACATCAGCCTGGTGGCGCACCTGAGCGCCGACGGCAAGCCGGCGCTGACCCCGTTCGTCAACGACGTGTCGAAGCTCGCGCCGGGCCAGGCGCGGCTCGTGGTGCGGCACACCGCGGCCGCACCGGCGGTGGACGTGCGCGCGGGCGGGCAGCCGGTGTTCAAGAACCTCACCAACCCCGGCGAGGCCAAGGCCGACCTGCCGGCCGGGCCGGTCAGCGCCGACGTGGTCCTGGCCGGCACCACCACCGTCGCCATCCCGGCCGCGAACCTGAACCTGGCCGAGGGCACCTCGACGATCGTGTACGCGGTCGGCTCGGCCGAGGGCAAGACCCTCGGCGTGGTCGCGCAGACCATCACCGGCCTGCACGGCACCCCCGGCGGCGTGCCATCGGGCAGCGGCGGCGGCGCCGACCACGGCCCGGCCGGCTGGGTCTACGGGGCGGGGCTCGCCGGGCTGCTCGTGGCGGCGGCTGGTGCGCTGGCCCTCCGCCGCGGCCGCCGGGCCGCCCCGGTCCAGGGCTGATGCCCGCTCACAAAGAGGCCGACGGGCCAGGGCCGACGCCCGCTCACAAACAGCCCGACGGGCCAGGGCCGACGCCCGCTCACAAACAGCCCGACGGGCCAGGGCCGACGCCCGCTCACAAACAGCCCGACGGGCCAGGGCCGACGCCCGCTCCCGAAAAGCCCGGTGGGTCCCCGCGCATCCGTGCGGGGGCCCGCCCCGGGCCGGCGGCCGCCGCCACGGCCCTGGTCGTCGGGGTCGCGGTGCTCGTGGCCGCCGTGGCGACCGCGTGCACCCAGCGGCCCCCGGGCCCGGCCGGCGCCCCGGCCGCCGCCGCCCTGGCCGCGTCGACACCCGCATCCGCCCCCGCCGTCCCCGGTCCGCCGGCCGCGACGGTGGTCGCGCCGGCCGGGTTGCGCATCGACGCCCTGCGGCTCTCCGCGCGGGTGGACCCGGTCGGGGTCGACGCCGCCGGCGACGTCGCCGTCCCGCCGAGCGTCGGCGTGGTCGGCTGGTACCGGTACGGGCCGGGCCTGGAGGCGACCGCCGGGTCGATCGTGCTCGCCGGGCACGTGGACACGGCCGAGCAGGGCGGCGGGGCGTTCTTCCGGCTGCGTGAGCTCGGCCCCGGCGACGCGGTCACCGTCACCGGCGACGACGGCCGGGCCTACCCGTTCGCGGTCGTGGCGCGGGAGGTGTACCCGAAGACGCAGATCCCGCTCGAACGGTACTTCGCCCGCGACGGCGCGCCCCGGCTCACCCTCATCACGTGCGGGGGCCCCTTCGACTCACGCACCCGGCACTACCGCGACAACGTCGTCGTCACCGCCGTGCCGTCCTTCACGCCCGGTGCAGCGCCGTGAGCAGCTCGGCGATGGTGAACGGCTTCTCCAGCAGCCGTACGTCGGCGGGCAGCGTGCCGTGCGTGGTGAGGACGGTTCTTCACGTTCACGGGCCGGTCGGCGACCCACCCGGCGAGCGCGCTGCGCCGGACGGTCACCTCGATCGGCGTCGAGTTCACGGTCATGCCGGTTCCGTCCCATCGGGCAGGATCTGTCGGAATAGCGGATGAACGCCTAATCGGCGGCAGCGCGGTCGGCGACCGGGCGGCGCCGACGGGCGCGCTGGCGGCAGGTCGGGCCGCAGTAGCTGGGCGGGCGGCCGGTGGTGTGCCGGTGCAGCCGGGCCCCGCACTCCAGGCAGTGCCCCGTTTCGTGACGCCGCCCGGGCTCGTTGTCACGAAACTCGCCGCGTTTCGTGAACAGCCCGTCGAGCAGCAGCCGCACCAGGCGCGCGCCGCGGGCGCGGCTGTGGTGCGCCGAGCGCAGGGCCGCGCCGCCGGCGATGAGCGCGGCCAGGTCGTCGGCCTCCACCCCGGCCGGCACCGCGCCGGCCCGCCGGGCGGCGTGCAGCAGCCGGTCCAGGGCCCGGCCGAAGTCCTGCGCGGCCGCCGCCAGCTCGGCGCGGGGCCAGCTCTTGTCCGCGGTGAGCGCGGCGCAGACGCTCATCCGCCCGCTCGACTGCTCGATCGCCTCGACGAGGAAGCCGAGCAGCGCGTCGCCGGGCGCGGCCCGGGCGGCCCACCGCCCGGCCGCGCGCACCAGGCCGCGGACGTGCTCGGCGAGCACCGCCTCGACGAGGATCTCCTTGCTCGGGAAGTGCCGGTGCACGGTCCCGGCCCCGACCCCGGCACGCTGGGCGATCCGGCTCAGCGGTACCTCCAGCCCGTCGTCGGCGAAGACCCGCATCGCGGTGCGCAGCACGGTCTCGCGGTTGCGGCGGCCGTCCGTGCGTTCGGCGCTCATGTCACGAAATCCTTGTCGTCGGCCGGCAAGCGGGTGGATCGTTCCGGTTCATGTCAGTATCACGCAGGCCCGGGACCATCGTCGTCACCGGCGCCACGGGGAAGCAGGGCGGCGCCACCGCACGACGGCTGCTGGCGCTCGGACGGCCGGTCCGGGCCCTGGTCCGCGACGCCACGAAACCGGCCGCCGCCGCCCTGGCCGCCGCCGGGGCCGAACTCGTACCCGGCGACTTCGACGACCCGGCGAGCCTCGCGTCCGCGCTCGACGGCGCCGCCGCGGTGTTCGCCATCCCGCCGGCCACGTTCGACACGGCCCTGGAGGCGGCCCGGGGCCGGGCCCTGATCGACGCGACCGCCGAGGCCGGGGTCGAGCAGGTCGTGCTCAGCACGGTCGCGTCGTCGTCGCGCCGGGAGCAGTCGGCCGAGGGCAAGAAGCTCATCGAGCGGTACCTGCTCGAGCGCATCAGGTTCGCCACGGTCCTGCGCCCGGTGCGCTTCATGACCAACTACATCGGCCCCGGGGTACTCGGCGTCGACGGGATCGTCCAGGGGGTACACCGGCATCTGTTCCCACCGGACGAGCCCATGCAGATCATCGCGCTCGAGGACGTGGCCGACTTCGCCGCCCTCGCGTTCGCCGACCGGGACCGGTACGCGGGGCGGACCTTGGAGCTGGCCGGCGACGACCCGACCCCGGTCGAGGCGGCCGCGGCGATCAGCGCGGCCACGGGCGCACCGCTGCGGTACGAGCAGATCCCGCCCGACGAGGCGGCCGCGCTCAGCCCGATGTTCGCCGAGACCCTGCGCCGCTGGGAGACCGGCGGGGGCTGGCACGCGGACATCGAGGCCCTGCGCGTCATCCACCCCGGCCTGCGCACGCTGAACGACTGGCTGAGCGAGTCCGGCGCCGCCGCCCTGCGCTGACGCGAGGGCGGCGACGAGCAGTTCGACGAGTCATCCGTACAGGAGGCCGGTTGTGGAAGCGGCGGCCGGCCTCAACCCCTAGGCGCGGTCCACGGCCACGGCCGGCGCACGGCGGAGGCGGGCGGTTCGGGCGGTGAACGCCAGCAGGATCAGCGCCGGTACCGTGATGACCACCAGCGTGACCACGCTCGCCTCCGGCCCGAAGGTGCCGCCCGTCAGCCAGTCCGCCCCGGTCAGCGTCGTGCGGTACAGCGAATGCGCCGCATCCTCGCCCGACGAGCTCACGCCGAAGACACCCGCCTGCACCGTGTTCCAGGCGAAGTGGAACCCGATCGTCAGCCACAGCGAGCGCGTCGCCAGGTACAGGACGCCGAAGAGCAGGCCGCCCGTCAGGGTGATGGCCAGCGCGGCCTGGACCGTGGCGTTGGCGTTGATCAGGTGCATCGCGCCGAAGAGCAGCGACGAGACGATCAGGGCCGCCCAGCCGCCGAAGCGTTCGGCGATCATGCGGGCGATGACGCCGCGGAAGAGGATCTCCTCGTTTGCCGCTACGCACGCCATGATGCCCGCCGTGACGGCCAGGCCCTCGAACGAGCCGCGGGTCTGCGTGTCCCAGCCGCCGAGCAGGCGGATGCCCAGCATCACCAAGCCGAAGGCGGCCGCGCCGAGCAGGAGGCCGGGGAGCAGCCAGCGCGCGGCGTTGGACGGGGACACCTCGGGGGCGGCCGGGCGGCGCTCGATCCAGCGGCTCAGCCAGGCGTACCCGACCACCGCCACGACCGCGCTCGTGAACCCGGCCGACACCGCCCACGTCGGGTCGTCCGAGCGCGCCGCGGTCACGCCCTCGGTGACGGCCAGGAGCGCGAAGGCCGCGATCAGCATGAGCGGGAAGCGCAGGATGAACCTCATGCCGGCCAACCGTAGGGATCGACGAGGCTGGAAACGTCACCCCGCCGTGGACATCCGGTGTGGCTCGCGCGAGGGACTACCGGGCCGTCACGCTCCGGAGCGGACCAGGCCGCTCTGGAATGCGTAGACCACCGCGTGGACCCGGTCGCGCAGGTCCAGTTTGGTCAGGATCCGGGAGACGTACGTCTTGACGGTCTCCTGGCTCAGCGTCAGCTCGGCCGCGATCTCCGCGTTCGACATTCCCCGCGCGATGAGCTTGAGCACCTCCACCTCGCGCGGCGCGAGCAGCGCGGCGGGCCCGTCGACCCCCGGCGACGGGCGCAGCCGCTCGCCGAAGTGGCCGATGAGCCGGCGCGTGACGGCCGGCGCGACCAGGGCGTCGCCGGCCGCGACCGTGCGTACCGCGGCCACCAGCTCGGCCGGCTGGGCGTCCTTGAGCAGGAAGCCGGCCGCACCCGCGCGCAGGGCCCGGTACACGTACTCGTCGAGGTTGAACGTCGTGACGACGAGCACCGTCAGCGGGTCGGCGACCTCGGGGCCGGCGAGGCGGCGGGTCGCCTCGATGCCGTCGAGCACCGGCATGCGGATGTCCATGAGCACGACGTCGGGCCGCAGCTCGCGGGCCAGCCGCACGGCCTGCTCGCCGTCGGCGGCGGCGCCGGCCACGGCGAACCCGGGCTGGACGCCGAAGATCGTGGTGTACGCGGTGCGGATCAGCGGCTGGTCGTCGCAGACCAGAATCCTCATCCCGCCACCCCGACCGGGATCGACGCGCGGATCAGGAAGCCGCCGGCGGGCGTCGGCCCGGCCTCGAACGAGCCGCCGAACACGCTCACCCGTTCCCGCAGGCCGGCCAGGCCGCGACCGGTGCGCGCCGGGCCGCCCGGCACGGCCGAAGACCCTTCCGTGTGTACCTCCACCTCGACCGCGTGTTCGGAGTGTGCGACCCGGACCAGGGTGGGCCGCCCGGGCGCGTGCTTCACGGCGTTGGTCAGCGACTCCTGCACCACCCGGTACACGGTCAGGTCGACCCCGCCGCCGGCGTGGCCGGCCTCGCCCTCCTCGCGCCAGTCCACGGGCTGCCCCAGCGTGCGGGTCCGCTCGACGAGGTCGGCGATGCGGCCGGCCACCGGATGGTCGCCGAGATCGTCCGCGTCGAGCACGCGCAGCAGGTGCCGCAGCTCCCCCAGGGCCTCCCGGCCGGTGCTGCTCACCGCGGCCACACCCGCCCCGGCCACGCCCGGGTCGCTGGTGAGCACCAGCCCGGCCGCATCGGCCTGCAGCACCATCGCGGTCACGTGGTGGGTCACGACGTCGTGCAGCTCGCGGGCGATCACGGCGCGCTCGGCCGCGACGGCGAGGGCCATGCTGTCGCGGCGGTGCTGCTCCGCGGCGGCGCGCTGCCGGCGCATCCAGCGGCCCGCGCCCCAGAAGGCGGCCAGGACGGCGCAGAACTCGGTGTACTGGATGATCGTCTGCCCCGAGCCCATCCGGTGCAGGGCCACCACGAGCGCGACGTAGCCGCCGGTGAGCAGCGCCGGAAGGGCCCAGCGGCGGCGCCGCTGGTGCGCGCCGAGGGCGTACAACGCGAAGGGAAAGGCCAGCGTGGCCGCGGAGTGCGCGTAGCCCAGGCACTGGTAGAGGCCGAAGCCGGCCGCTGTGAGCAGCGCGCACACGGCCGGCCACCGGCGGCGGAGCACCAGCGGGGCGCAGAGCGCGGCCACGAGGGCCCAGCCGCGCGCGTCCAGCGGCCGGTCGGGGAACTCGGGCAGGTCGGCGCCGACGCCGGCCATGCCCGGCACCAGCGACACCGCGAGCAGCCCGGCGGCCCCCGCCGCGTCCTGGAGCAGGACGGGCAGGCCGCGCCACCGGTGCCACCACGAGGCCGGGACGGTCATGGGCGGGAGCATAGCCAGCCCGCGGCGGAGGCGACGAAGAGCGCCTGGTGGCATGCTGTTGCGGTGACGCGAGCACAGCATCCGGCGGGCGACCCGGGCGAGGTGGCACGGGCGTTCGAGGAGATGCCGGCGGTGCTGTGGGCGTTCGCGGGGCCGCAGCACCGGGTGGTCGCGGCCAACCGGGCGGCGCGGGCCAGCGTCGGCGACCGGGAGGGCATCGTCGGCCGGCCGATCCGCGAGGTCGTTCCGGAGATGGCCGGGCAGCAGATCTTCGAGATGATCGACGAGGTGTACGCGACCGGCCACCCGGTCTCCCACGCCGACCGGCGCGTGCTGGTGGACCGCGACGGCGACGGGCACCTCGAGGAGGACTTCTACACGTACACGTTCCTGCCGACCCGGGGCCCGGACGGCGCGGTGACCGGCATGGTCGTGCACATCGTGGAGACGACCCGGTGGGTGCGCCAGCGGCAGGCGGTCGAGGCGCGCGCCGACGACTCCGAGCGGCGCTACCGGGAGGCCCGCGACGTGGTGCTGGGCCTGCAGCGCAGCCTGCTGCCGGCCGGGGTGCCGCTGCTGCCCCGGCTGCGGATCGCGGCGCGCTACGTGGTGGCCGGGGCCGACGCGGCGGCCGGCGGCGACTGGTTCGACAGCGTCGTGCTGCCCGACGACCGGGTCGCCCTGCTCGTCGGCGACGTCGTCGGGCACGGCGCCGAGGCCGCGGGCGTCATGGGGCAGCTGCGCGCGGTCGCGCTGCAGGCGCTCGTCTCCGGGGCCGGGGTCCTCGACTCGCTGCGGCGCCTGGACACCCTCGCCGGCTGCCTCCCGGCCGCCGTCGGGGCCACCGTCTGCCTCGTGGTGGTCGATCCCCGCACCGGCGACCTGGAGTACGCCTCCCGCGCCCACCCGGCGCCGCTGCTGCTCGGCCCCGGCGGGTCCGCCCGCTTCCTGGACGGCGCGCCCACCGGGCCGCTGGGCGCGGACGGCAAGCCGGCCCGGCGGCACCACGACCGGCTCGGCCCCGGCGAGCTGGTCGTGCTGTACTCCGACGGGCTGATCGAGCGCCCCGGCCAGGCCCTGTCGGCCGGCCAGGCCGAGCTGGCCCGGGTGGCCACGGCGGTGCTGTCCGAGCCGGTCGCGCCGGGCAGCACGCTGCCGGCCCTGACCGCCGACCGGCTCGGCGCGCTGCTGGTCGAGCGGTTCGCCTGGGCCGGGTACCGCGACGACGTCACGGTCCTGGTCGCCGAGCGGCAGCCGGAGCCGCCGGAGCCGCCCGCGCTGCGGCTGCCCGCGATCCCCGCCAGCCTGGCCGCGGTGCGGGTCGCGATGCGGGCGTGGCTGGGTGCGCTCGGCGTCCCGGCCCTGCCGGCCCAGGCGGTGCAGCACACGCTCGGGGAGGCCGCCGCGAACGCGGTCGAGCACGCGTACCGCGCCGGCGACCCCGGGGAGTTCACCGTCGCCGCGGGCCTGGACGAGCGGGGCGTGCTCCGGCTCACCGTGACGGACCGGGGGCGGTGGCGGCCCGCGCCGGACGACCCGCAGGACCGCGGCCGCGGGCTGATGCTCATGCGGGCGCTGGCCGACCGGGTCGAGGTGGCCGCCGGCGAGCTGGGCACCGCGGTCACCATCGAGCACCGGCTGCAGCGGCCGGCGCAGGTGAGCGCGGGAGCGGCCCCGCCCGAGCCGGCGGCGGAGGCCCGCGAGGTGCCCTTCCGGATCGAGGCCGGCGCGGACGGGCCGCGGGTGCTGCGCGTCTCCGGCCCCGTCGACCTGGCCACCGCCGGCGAGCTGGAGCGCGCGGTGCGGGCGGCCGGGCGCGGCGGCCTGCTGCCGGTGACGCTCGACCTCGCCGGGGTCACCCTGCTGTCCAGCGGCGGCGTCCGGCTGCTGCACCGCCTCGACGCCGGCGCCGACCCGGCCGGCCTCCGGCTGCGGGCACCGCGCGGCGGCGCGGTGCACCAGGTGCTCGCCCTGACCGGCCTCGAGCACCTGGTGACCTGAGCCGGACCGGGTCAGGGGTGGGTGGTCAGCAGCGACAGGGCGTGCTCGGCCACGGTGATCAGGGTCTGCTTCACCGAGTCCCGCGAGCGGGCGTCGATCAGGGCGAGCGGCACGTGCCCGGCGATGGCCAGCGCCTGGCGCACCTCCTCGGCGTCGTAGCGCGGGGCACCGTCGAAGCAGTTGACCGCGGCCAGGTACGGCAGCCCGCGGTGCTCGAAGAAGTCCAGGGCGGCGAAGCTGTCCTCGATGCGGCGGGTGTCGACGATGACGACCGCGCCGAGGGCGCCCCGGACGAGCTCGTCCCACATGAACCAGAAGCGGGTCTGCCCGGGGGTGCCGAAGAGGTACAGGATCAGGTCCTTGGCGATCGTGATGCGCCCGAAGTCCATGGCGACGGTCGTGGTGCTCTTCGCCGGGACGGCGGTGGCGTCGTCGACGCCCAGGCCGGCCGCGGTCATGACCGCCTCGGTCGTCAGCGGAGTGATCTCCGAGATGGCGCCGACGAGCGTGGTCTTGCCGGCGCCGAACCCGCCCGCGATGAGGATCTTCACGGCGGTGACCCGGTCCGCGCCCGGGCGTAGCCGCTCAGAGGTTGCGGAGTCCAATGAGAACCCTTTCCAAGACGTTGATCCGTTCCTGCGTGTCGCCGGCCTCGAGCGGCTCGTGCAGAGTCAGGATCCCTTCGGTGATCATGTCGGCCACGAGGACACGGGCGACGCCGAGCGGCACGCGCAGGCACGCCGCGATCTCGGCCAGCGACTGGGGGCGGTCGGTGCACAGGTGTGCGATGCGCTGCCAGTCACGCCCGGCGTACCGGCTCGCCTCGACCCCCTGTCGCATCGTCAGCATCACGGCCTCGATCGCGATCTCGCGCGTGGGCTCCGTCCGGCCGCGGGTCACCGCGTACGGACGCACCAGAGCCCCGCGCGGGTCGTCCTCCCCGCCCACCACCATCGCCGCCCGCCCTTCAGCCGCTCTCCCCGCCGGAGTTGCCTACCGGGCCACTGTCTCGCGCGGAGGTGACACCAGCGATTGGCCGACCCGCTCGACCAGCAGCGCCATCTCGTAGCCGATGTGGCCGACGTCGCAGTCGCGGGCGGCGAGCACGACGAGCGACGAGCCGTCGCTGATCGCCATGAGGATCAGGTAGCCGGCCTCCATGTGCACGATCGTCTGCTGCACGTTGCCGCCCTCGAAGTGCCGGGCCGCGCCGTACGTGAGGCTGACCAGCCCCGCGGTGATGGAGGCGAGCTGTTCGGCCCGGTCGGGCGGGAGGTCGCCCGTGGCCGCCAGCAGCAGGCCGTCGGCCGACACCGCGATGACGTGCGCGACCCCCTCCAGTGGCTGGGCGAAGCTGTCCAGCAGCCAGCTCAGGCTCTCCAGTGCGCCGGACCCCGTCATCTGCGATTCTCCTCCGTTGCCTGGGCGTGGTCGGTGGTTCCCGCGCCGGCCTGACGCCCGCGTTGCACTCCGCGTTGGTACGACGAAAGCAGCCCGCGCAGCTCCTCGGCGGTGGGCCGGTTGAGCTTGCGCGGCCGGTCGGGCACGCTGCCCGGCACGAGCTGGGCCTGCGGCGAGCGGATCGGCAGGCCGGAGCGGGTGCTGGCGTCCGTGGACGGTTTCTGCGCCGCGGCCGCGGCCCGCCAGCCGTCGTCGGCCCGGGTGCGCCAGCGCGCGGACGCCGCCGCGGCGTCGGCCGGAGGCGGCACGGGTACCGACGGCGGCGCCGCCCCGGGGGCCGGCCGGCCGGCCGGGGCGAGCAGCGTCGGCCCGGTCATCGCGCTGTGGCCCCGCTCGTGGAACCAGGTCGCCTCGATCTCGCGGAAGATCGGCAGCTCCGTGGTGTCGTCGTCGGCCTCGGCCAGCATCGGCGCGGACACCGGGGCCACGAGATCCGCCCACCGGTCCTGGAACGTCGGCTCGACCCGGACCGGCGCCGGACGCGGCGGCTCGGGCCGGGCCGGCTCGGCGCGGGCGGGCGCGGCGGCCGGGCGCCGGGCCGGCAGCGAGCCGACCGGGGTCCGCGGCAGCACGAGCGCGCTGCCCGGCATCGCGATCTCGGCGACCGTGCCGCCGCCGCGGTTGTCGCGCAGCTGCACCGTCATGCGGTGCCGGGCCGCGAGCCGGCTGATGACCGCGATGCCCATGAGCCGGAACGCGCCGACGTCGACCGGCGCCGGCTCGGCCAGGCGGCGGTTGAACTCGGGCAGGGCCTCGGGGGCGATGCCGAGGCCGCGGTCCTCGACCCGGACGATCGCGCGGTCGCCGAGGCGCTGGCCGGACACGACGACCGGGGCGTGCGGCGGCGAGAACCGGGTCGCGTTGTCCAGCAGCTCGGCCAGGAGCCGCACGACGTCGTTGACCGCCGGGGCGGCGATCGCGAGGTCGTCGTCGATGTCGCCGAACTCGATCCGCTCGTAGAGCTCGATCTCGGACTGGGCGGCCCGGACCACGTCCTGCAGCGGCGCGTCCTGGCGGCGCGGCGGGGCGGTGTCGGCGCCGGCGAGCACGAGGACGTTCTCGTCGTTGCGCCGCATCCGGGTGGCGAGGTGGTCGAGCTGGAACAGCTGCGCGAGCCGCTTCGGGTCGTCCTCGCCGCGCTCGATCCGGTCGAGCTGGCCGATCATCCGGTCGACGAGGGTCTGGCTGCGGCGGGCCACGCTGAGGAACATGGTCGAGACGCTGTTGCGCAGCACGGCCTGCTCGGCGGCGACCCGGACGGCCTCGCGGTGCACGGTGTCGAAGGCCCGCACCACCTCGCCGATCTCGTCGCGGCTCTCGAACCCGGCCGGGCCCCGGACCTGATCGGCGATCTCCTGCGGCGAGCGCTCCTGCACGGTCCGGGCGTCGCGCAGCCGCAGCACCAGCTCGGGCAGGTCGTTGTGCGCCACGGTGAGCGCGGTCTGCCGCAGCCGCCGCAGCGACCGGACCATCGAGCGGGCCGTGACGAACGCCAGGCCGGCGACGAGCGCCAGCACCGCGAACAGGACGGCGGACTCCATCACCACCTGGCGGCGGACGGCGGCGCCGATGGCCGCGGCGTCGCCGACGAGCTGGTCGTCGAGGCGCGCCTCGGTCCAGCGCATGAGGTCGTTGACCGCGCCGAAGACGGCCACGGCGTCCTCGGCCTCGACCGTGCGCGGCTGGCCGACGCTGCGCTGCAGGGTGCTGGTGAGGTCGTCGGCCATCTGGGTCGCGTCGCCGGCGATGGAGGACTCGACGATGCGGCGCTGGGGCACGGTCGCCGACAGCGAGAAGGCGACGAACGCCTCCTGCTGGCCGGTGAGCGTGGCCAGCAGCGCGGCGAGCTGGTGGGAGTCGAGGGAGCCGGCCTTCAGCGCGGCGTAGCTCACCGCCTCCTGCTCGGCGACCCGCGCCTTGGCCTTGGAGAACGCCGCGGCCGCGCGCAGCTCGTCGGAGAGCGTCTGGTCGGTGCTGACCTGGGCCACGGCCTCGCGGTAGGCGACGAGGTCGTCGATGACCACCCCGTAGCGCAGCAGGACCTCGCCGACGGACACGCCCTGGCGGGCGCCGACGTCCTTGCGGATCGCCGACAGCGCCTGGAGCTGGTCGTCGATGCGTTCCAGCCGGTCCCGCACGCCCGCCGGCACGTCGCCGAGGGAGCCGCGGCGGTTGGTGTACCCGGAGACCGCGGCGTCGGTGCGCACGATCTGGCGGTTGTACGCCTCCGACTTCGCCTCGGGCGAGGACAGCAGGGCCGCGGCGGCCATGCGCTCAAGGTGGATCTCCTGGGCGACGCCGGACACGTCGGCGGACAGCCGGGTGAGGGCGCCGACGGCGGACGCGTCGCTGGCCCGGCCGCCCGCGTCGAGCAGGCGCAGGGCGGCGAGCGTGACGATGGCCAGGAGCGGCACGAGCAGGATCAGGCCCAGCTTGGACCGGATCCGGGCGTTGGCCAGCCGCGGCCGGCGCAGACGGAATCCGCCACCGGACGGCCTCTTCGATGCGGGCATGCGCAGTATCTCCGCGGTCGGTCGCCTATGACGATCCCGGCGAGTGTGACGTTCGGGCAGGTGGAACCCGGCGGCCTCGGGACGCAGGACACGGCATATAACCATGAACTGGCCGATCCCGGAAACCCTCTCGGCCCAGCGGGCCGCGGCGCCGCCGGAGCGATCCGAGTCGATCAACAGGGCTACCAGGGCATTTACCGAGACCACTGAGTAGATCACACCAGGGGATGTAGGCAATTTCAACAGGTTGTTAACACGAGATTCAGCAACACCGCCGGAACGCGCATTTCGAACCACTTGACCACCCTCGTGCGAGTTGGCAAGGTGTGCATCCGAATGAACGCGGATTTGATCGAGGGGAATCGACTTGCGGCGCTGGCGCTCTGTTGCGGCGATGCTGGCGGTGACCCTGACATCGACCGGTGCTTGCACATCGGAAAATGTCGAGAACGGGGCCGATATCGTCGTGGCGGCAAGCCTGGAACTGTCAGGCAGTGCGGCCGATATCGGCGTGGCCTACCAGCGGGCGCTGGAGCTCAAGGCGGCGCAGATCAACGCGAGCGGGCTGCTCGGCCGGCGCAAGCTGACCGTGCGGGTCCAGGACAACCGGGGCGACCCGGCGACCGCGCTGACCCAGATCACCGCCTTCGCCGCGGACCCGTCGGTGACCGCGCTCATCACCGGCACCTGCGCGGACTGCACCAGCGGCGCGGCCAAGGTGATCGAGCAGGACCACCTGCCGACGATCGCGTTGTCGCCGGTCGCGGACGTCATCGCGCCGGCCGCGGAGCGCAGGTACATCTTCCGCCTGGCCCCCAGCGCGGACGACGACGCCGTCGTGCTGACCAGCGAGCTCGGCCGGGCCGGCCAGCGCAAGGTCGCCCTGCTGGCCAGCGACGACGCCTACGGCAAGCGCGGCGCGGACGCCCTGGCCCGCGAGGCCGGCAAGATCAGCGCGAAGGTCGTCGCCCGGGCCCAGTTCGCCCCGGCCGACAGCGACCTGAGCAAGGCGGCCCACACGGCCCTGGCCGGCAACCCGGACGCGGTCGTGATCTGGGGCTATCCCCCGCAGGCGGCGCTCGCGGTCGGAGCGGTGCGCGCCGGCGGCTACCACGGCCAGGTCTACCTCGACGCCGTCGCCGCGGGCGACCTCTTCCTCGGCGGCCCGTTCGCCGGCACCGACGGCACCTCCCTGGTGTTCACGCCGACGCTGGCCATCGACGACGTCATCGCGACGACGCCCGCGAAGGCGGCCCGGCGCCAATGGTTCCAGGACTACACGTCGCGCTACTCCACCTACCACGGTCATGCCTCATTCGCGGCGGACGCCTTACAGCTCATCGCGAATGCCGTGGTCCAGTCGGGTTCGATCGACGGTGCCACATTACGGACCCGGCTGGAAACCGCACAGGTGGACGGGCTCAGCGGCTCCATTCGATTCACACCCGACAATCATTCCGGCTTCGCGCCGCAATCACTGACGATGCTCGAGGCCCGCGCCGGCCGTTGGCGCCTGCTCGGTTAGAACAATTGTACGAACCGCGAACGCTGAGCACTGAAAAGTTGAGAACTTGAAAATTGGGGGTTCGGCCGTGAGACGTTATCGCACATTGCTCATCTCGGCGCTCGCCGTGGTGCTGGTCGGCGCGGGCGGGTGCTCGTCGAAGGCTGATCCGCAGCCCGCGGCGGCCGGCGGGGACAAGCCGGCGGACAAGGTCACCTACCTGACGGCGTTCGGCGCGGTCGGCCGCGACGCGTTCGCCTGGGTGGCCCAGGACAAGGGGTACTTCAAGGAGGCCGGCCTCGACGTCACCATCCAGCTCGGCGCGGCCACCGGCGAGAACCTCAAGGGCCTCGCGGCCGGCCAGGCCCAGTTCGCGAACCTGGACCTGATCGGCGCGTGGATCCTCGCCGGCAAGGGCGACTACAAGGACTTCCGCACGATCGCCGCGATCCACCAGCAGACCCTGGTCTCGATCATCGCGCTGGACGGCGCCGGCATCACCGCGCCGAAGGACCTCGAGGGCAAGAAGCTCGGCGCCGCCACCGGCTCGGTGAACCAGCTGCTGTTCCCGGGCTACGCCAAGCTGGCCGGCATCGACCCGACCAAGATCCAGTGGGTGAACGCCCAGCCCGCCCAGCTCCCGGCGCTGCTGGCCGGCGGCCAGGTGCAGGCCCTGAGCACGTTCCTCATCGGCTCCAAGGGCATCGAGAAGGCGGCCGGCGGCAAGAAGACCGTCGTGCTGCCTTACAGCAAGTACCTCGGCGACCTCTACGGCAACGGCATCATCACCACGTCGAAGATCGCCAAGGAGAACCCGGACCTGGCCCGCCGGTTCCGCGACGCCAGCCTCAAGGCGCTCAAGTACACGATCGAGCACCCGGACGAGGCCGCGCAGATCCTCAAGAAGGCCCAGCCCGCCGCGGACGTCACCGCCGCCGTCGGCGAGATCACGCTGATGACCCCGTACGTCACCTCCGGCAGCGGGATCGGCGTCATGGAGCAGGAGCGGGTCGCCCGCGCGATCGCCACGCTCCAGGGCTCCGGGCTCATCCCGGCCGGCCTCACCCCGGACGCGGTCGTGGACTTCTCGCTCACCCCGAAGGCCTGAGCATGACCACCTCGATCGAGCCCGGCCCGTCGCGGTACTCCTTCGACAACGACGACCCGGAGTCCGTCGGCCGGCACAGCCACCTGTCGAACATCCTCGACCCGTTCACGTTCCAGCGGCTCGGCACGCTCGGCGACCTGGCCGGGAAGCGCTGCCTCGAGGTCGGGGCGGGCGGCGGCAGCGTCGCCCGCTGGTTCGCCGAGCAGGCCGGGCCGACCGGCGACGTGCTGGCCACCGACCTCAACGTCCGGCACATCCCGCTCGACGCCGGGTTCCGCGTGCTGCGGCACGACCTGGTCGCCGAGCCGGTGCCGGACGGCCCGTGGGACGTCATCCACGCCCGGCTCGTGCTGCTGCACATCCCGCAGCGCGAGGCCGTCCTGGCCCGGCTCGCGGAGTCGCTGGCCCCGGGCGGCGCGCTGGTGATCGAGGAATGGGCGACCGAGTTCGGCAACCTGTGCCTGGCCGCGCCGGACGACGAGGCGGCCGGGCTCATCGACGAGTACCGCGACACGCTGGTGAACCGGGTGCTGCCCGGGCGGGGCAACGACCCCGCCTGGGCGGCGCGGGTGCACGCCACCATGCTGGCCAACGGGCTCGTCGGCGTCGACACGGCCATCGACGCCGCGTCGTGGCCCGGCGGCAGCCCCGGCGCGCTGCTCATCGCGGTCAACGTCGCCCAGCTGCACGACGACTTCATCGCCGCCGGGTTCACGGAGGAGCGGATCCAGCGGCTGTACGCCGCGGTGCAGGACCCCCGGCTGGTTGTCCGGAGCCACTTCACGTACTCCACCATCGGCCGGCGGCCGGGCGGGTCATGAGATCACGCTGGGCCGGAGCGTCGCTGCCCCTCGTCGGGGCGGCGGCGTTCATCGGTCTCTGGTGGGGCGTCACCGTGGTGTTCGGCATCCGGTCGTTCTTCCTGCCCTCGCCGCTGGACGTCGTCGCGGCGTTCCGCGCGCAGCCGGAGTACCTGCTCACCGAGGCGTGGTCGACGCTGCAGATGACGGCGATCGGATTCCTGATCGCGCTGGTCGCCGGCCTGCTCATCGCGATGGTGCTGACCATGTCCCGGGCGGTCGAGCGGGCCACGATGCCGCTGCTCGTCGCGCTCAACTCGATCCCGAAGGTGGCGCTCGCGCCGCTGCTGATCGTCTGGATCGGGTACGGCTCCGGCCCCAAGATCGTGATGATTGTGCTCATCGCCTTCTTCCCGATCGTGGTGTCGGCGGCCGCCGGGCTGTCCTCGACGCCGGCCGACCTCGGCGAGCTCGCCACGTCGCTGTCGGCGTCGTGGTGGCAGGCGTACCTCAAGGTGCGCCTGCCCTGGGCGCTGCCCCAGGTGTTCGTGGGGCTCAAGCTCGGCATCTCCCTCGCGGTCATCGGCGCCGTCGTGGCCGAGATCAGCAGCCCCAACGGCGGGCTCGGCGCCGTCGTCGTGCTGTCCGGCACCTCGCTGGACACCCCGCTCGCGTTCGCCGCCATCACCCTGCTGGCGATCCTGAGCATCGCGCTGTTCTACCTCGTCGTGGGCCTGGAGCGGCTGCTGCTGCCCTGGGCGCGCGCGATCTCCGCGTAGGAGGGGTCATGATCGAGCTGGCCGGGGTGTCCCGGACCTTCCGCACCCGCTCCGGCGACGTCGAGGCGCTGCGGGCGATCGACCTGACCGTCGCGGCCGGCGAGTTCCTGGCCGTCATCGGCCGGTCCGGCTGCGGCAAGTCGACGCTGCTGCGGCTGGTCGCCGGGCTGCTGACGCCGAGCGCGGGCCGGGTCGCCGTCGCCTCGGCGCCGGTCACCGGCCCGCGGACCGACGTCGCGCTGATGTTCCAGCGCCCGGCCCTGCTGCCGTGGCGCTCGGTGCTCGGCAACGTGCTGCTGCCGCTGGAGATCCGCGGCCGGGTGCGCCCGCCCGACCGGGACCGGGCCCAGGCGCTGCTCGACGCGGTCGGCCTGGCCGGCTTCCACCGCCGGCTGCCGCACGAGCTCTCCGGCGGCATGCAGCAGCGGGTCGCCCTGTGCCGGGCCCTCATCCAGCGCCCGAGCGTGCTGCTCATGGACGAGCCCTTCTCCGCCCTGGACGCGCTGACCCGCGAGGAGCTGGCCGGGCAGCTGCAGCAGGTGCACGTGGAGATGCGGCCGACCACGATCTTCGTCACCCACTCGATCCAGGAGGCGGTGCTGCTGGCCGACCGGGTCGCGGTGCTGAGCAGCCGCCCCGGCCGCGTCCAGCGCATCATCACCGTGGACATCCCGCGCCCGCGCTCCTTCGGGCACAACGCGCACCTCACCGACGTCGCCGCCCACGTGGCCGAGCTGACCGACCTGCTGCACGCCAACGAGGTCCCACGGAGCGTAATCACGTAACACTCTTTACAAATCACTAAGTCTTGTTTACTAATGGGGATGGACAGCCTTCGATCGCCCGCCTCCCGGGAAGGTCTCTACCCCCATGCCCAAGAAACGACTGCTCGCGCTCGTGGCCGCGGCGGGCCTCATGCTCGCCGGCG
Source organism: Dactylosporangium sp. NPDC049140 (assembly GCF_040648435.1). NCBI lineage: Bacteria > Bacillati > Actinomycetota > Actinomycetes > Micromonosporales > Micromonosporaceae > Dactylosporangium > Dactylosporangium sp. NPDC049140. Next base: position 86,528 of record NZ_JBEZDS010000042.1, read on the forward strand.
CCGCGGCCGCGCTCCTGCCGACCGCGGCCGCCGACGCGGCCGCCGCCTGCGCACCGGCCTACGCCGACGCCACCGTCTACACCGGCGGCATGCAGGCGTCCTACAACGGCCACAACTGGACCGCCAAGTGGTGGACGCAGCACGAGGTGCCCAGCACCGGCGGGTCCGGCGTGTGGGCCGACAACGGCGGCTGCGGCGGCAGCACCGGCGGGGGCGGCGGCACGGGCTCGTGCAACTACCCGAACTGGGTGGCCGGGCAGTGGTACGCCACCGGAGCGATCGTCCGGTACACCAACGGCGGCTACTACCAGGCGACGCACGACAACCCGGGCTACGACCCGACGATCAGCACCTGGTTCTGGTCCCCGTTCTCCTGCAGCGGCGGCGGTGACACCGGCGGCGGCGGGTCGACGAGCGGCTTCGTGGTCAGCGAGGCCCAGTTCAACCAGATGTTCCCGAGCCGCAACGGGTTCTACACGTACGCCGGGCTGACCGACGCGATGAAGAAGTACCCCGCGTTCGCCACCACCGGCAGCGACACCGTCAAGCGCCAGGAGGCCGCGGCGTTCCTGGCCAACGTCGGCCACGAGACCGGCGGGCTCGTGTACATCAACGAGATCAACACCGCCAACTGGCCCACGTACTGCGACTGGAGCCAGCCCTACGGCTGCCCCGCCGGCCAGTCCGCATACCACGGCCGCGGCCCGATCCAGCTCAGCTGGAACTTCAACTACAAGGCGGCCGGCGACGCGCTCGGCGTCGACCTGCTCAACAACCCCGACCTGGTGGCCACCAACTCGTCGATCTCGTGGCAGACCGGCCTGTGGTACTGGATGACCGGCACCGGCAACGCGGGCACCACGTCGCACAACGCGATGGTGAACGGCCAGGGCTTCGGTACCACCATCCGGGCCATCAACAGCATCGAGTGCAACGGCGGCAACCCCGCCCAGGTGCAGAGCCGGGTGAACCTCTACAACCAGTTCGTCGGCATCCTCGGCGTCCCCGCGGGCGGCAACCTGTCCTGCTGAGTCCCGGTCACGGGCGCTCGGTGCGGACCGGGTCGCCCCGGATCAGCTCGTCGTGCACGTGCCACCGCGCCGCGGCCAGGGTCTGGGCCGCGGCGCGGTCGCCTTCCTCCAGACGCTCGCGCAGCCTCCGCATCGCCAGGCTCCGGTTCAGACCGAACTGGCGCTCGGTGTCGACCACGACGACGAGGCCGCTCGGGCGGTGGGTGGCCCGCACCGCGGTGCTCACCTTGTTGCGGCGTTGGCCGCCGGGCCCGCCGGTGCGGCAGGGCACGACGTCCACGTCGGTCTCGTCGAAGCCGGTGCGCGGGGCGTCGAGCGAGCAGCGCCGGGCGGTCACGTACCAGTTCTTGCGCCCGTGGTTCGGCCGGTACGGGCTGGACGCCTGCCAGCACAGGGTGCCTGTCCACGCCGCGGCGAACGCCTCCGCGCCGGGGCCGTCGAGCCCCAGCACGACGGAGCGCAGGGTCCCGGGCCGGTCGCCGGGCACGCTCTCCGCGCGCCGCACCACCACCCCGCGCCGGGCCGCGTCGCCCTCCAGGCGGGCGGCGAGCCCGGCCACGGCCCACGAGCACTCCAGCGGGCCGCGGCCGGCCGACAGCATGAGGTACACCGTCATGGCCGGGCCCACGAGCGCCGCCGGTCGCGTTTCGGCGCCTCCGCCGGCTGGTCGGCGGTCTTGTAGGTGACGACCGGCACGGTCACCGCCACCGGCGTCGCCAGCCCGTGCGCGACGAGGTCGGCGATCACCTGCTCGATGCGCTTGTACGCGGTCGGCGCCTCCTCGAACAGCAGCTGCCGGTCGCCGCAGACCACGAGCGAGCCGAGCGGGGTCCGGCGCAGCTCCTCGACGGTGTGCTTGGCCCGCCCGCGGCGCAGCGCGTCGGCCCGGGACATCTTGCGCCCGGCGCCGTGCGCGACCGACCAGCCGGCGTCGGCCCCGGCGTGCGCGGCCACCACGAACGACGGGGTGCCGCGGGTGCCGGCGATGAGCACGTCGCGGCCGTCGCCGGGCGCGGCGCCCTTGCGGTGCAGGTAGTGCCCGTCGCGGACCTCGACCAGGTTGTGGCACTCGTCGACGATCGGCTCGGCCGGCTCGGCGCCCAGGGCGAGCGCGACCCGGGCCGCGAGCAGGCGCCGGTTGAGCGAGCCCCAGCGCACGGCGTCGTCGTGCGCGGCGAGGTAGGCGGGCGGGTCCGCGGCGGGCCCGGCCCCGTGCACCTCGGTGTGGGCGCGCAGGATCCGCTCGCCGAGGCCGCGCGATCCACTGTGGACGATGAGCACGAGCGCGCCGGCCGCGAGCCCGAGCCGCTCCGCGTGGGCACCGTCCTCAATGGAGCCGATGCGGGCGAGCTCGACGAAGTGGTTGCCGCGGCCGACGGTGCCGAGGCCCTCCGTGTATCCGGCCGGCACCGGCTTGCCCCGCGACGCGAACGCCCACGCGGGGTCGTCGGCGTCGGGCGCGAGCGGCACGTCGAGGTCCGGGAACCGCGCCGCGAGCCGCTCGGGCGAGGGCTTCTTGAGCGCGATCGGGAACACGGCGATGCCGCAGCCGATGTCGGAGCCGACGAGGAACGGGTACAGCACGGACGAGCGCATCGCGGCGCCGATCGGGGCGCCCTTGCCGGGGTGCAGATCGGGCATGCCGGCGACGTGCACCATGCCGTCGAGGGCGGCCACGTGGTGGCACTGCGCGACGGCGTCGGTCTCGATCCAGCTGTTTTCGGACGCGAAAAGGGAGACGCTGGCAGACAAAAGGAGAAGTCCTTCGGAAGACGGCACGGACGGAGGTCGGGTGGCTGGGGTGGTCCGTCAGTACGTCATGCCGTCGATGGTCCCCGGCCGCGCGCCCGGGGACAACCGATTTTCGCCGCGCGGAGGAGGCCGCCCGGGAGCACGAACGCAACTACCGGCAGATGTTCGACGCCAGCCCGAACCCGATCGTGCTGTTCGACGCCGTCACCCTCGACATCGTCGCCGCGAACCCCGCCGCCGCCGCGTACTGCGGCCGGCCCGGCAGCAGGCCGGCGACCGCGCGACCGGCCTCACCCGGCAGCTGCTGTCCTTCGCCCGCGCCCTGGACGGAACCGCCGCGGCGGCCGGCCGTCAGTGGGCGTAGCGGTCCCCCGCGTACTGCTCCAGCGACTCCTTCACGAGCTCGTCGCCGAAGCCGCTGGTGCTCGTCAGGAAGAAGACGCTGTACGGGCGGGACCAGAACCGGGCGGTGCCGTGGTCGCTGCCCAGGGCCGTGTTGCTCGCCGGGGTGCAGACGAGCCAGCGGCTGCCGCGGTACGGCCGGATGTACACCGTCGCCATCAGCGACCACGGGAACGTGGTGTCGTGGCCGCCCTTGGTCACCGTGATGCCGGTCCCGTCGATGCGCAGCGGGCGGGTGTCGCGGGCGCTCACCGCCCACTGGAACAGCTTCCAGGCCAGGCCCGCGCCGCCGCCCAGGATGAGCAGCCAGCTCAGCAGCGTGAACAGGACGCCGTCGAAGAGCCCCAGCACGACCCCGGCCACGAAGAGCCCGCCGAAGCGGAGCGTCGCCCGGCCGTGGTGGCGGTACGGGTTCGGGATCAGCTTGCGCTTGTCCGGCTGCGGCGTGCCGTACGCGGGCGGCATCAGGCCCGCCACGGGGACGGGCGCGGGCGCCGGCGGCATCTTCACCGTCACCGACTCGCGGCGGGTCGGCGGCGCGGCCTCGGGCGGGGGCGGCGCCCACGGGGGTGTCGTCGCGACCGGCTCGCGCAGGGTGCCGCCGTTGGGCATGGGGACCGGGGCCGAGACCGGGGCCGCGGGCAGCGGTGTCGTGCGGGTGCGCGGCGGCGGCTCGTTGGCCTGCATCGCGAGGTACCGCAGCGCCCCCTCGGCCACGACGAGCTCCGGGTGCTCGACCCGCCGCGGCGAGCGCCCCGTCGCCTGGCCCAGCAGCGTGCCCACGAGGGGCGTGCGGGTCGCCCCGCCGACGAGGAACAGCTCGGCCCGGTCGTCCCGGCCGATCTTCGCGCGGCGCAGCACCTGCTCGGTCATCGCGACCGTGCGCTGCAGCAGGACGCGGGCGTCGCGCTCGAAGTCGCCGCGGGTCACCGACACGTCCTCGTCGATGAGCGGCACCTGGACGCGGGCCACGCGCTCGGTGCTGAGCCGTTCCTTCGCGCCGCGGCAGTCGTCCCACAGCAGCCGGGCCGACCAGCGGTCCATGCCCTCGGGCTCCATGAGCCGCGCCCACTCGTCGGGGTAGCGGTCGCCGGCCGAGCGCCCGACGCGCCGCTGGACGACCTCGTCGAGGTCCAGGCCGCCGACGTCGTCGAGGCCGGCCTTGGCCAGCTGCTGGAACTCGCGGCCGGTGCGCAGCACGGCGGTCACGTCGCAGGTACCGGCGCCGAGGTCGTAGACGACGAGCGGGTCGCCGTCGGCGACGGTCGCGCCGGACGCGATGAGCTGGGCCGCGGCCGCCTCGGGCTCGCTGACGAGGGACGGCTGGTGCAGCCCGGCGTGCCCGGCGGCGGCGCGCAGCACGCCCTGCCGGTCGGCGGACCAGGCCGCCGGGTGGGTGAGCACCACCCGCAGCCGGTCGGTGCCGGCCAGGCGGACGGCCTCGGCGTACACCTGGGCCAGGGTCGCCCCGATCAGCTGGGCGATGTCGAACTCGTCGCCGCCGAGCAGCACCCGCCGCTCGCCGATGCGCCGCTTCGGGTTGGGCTCGTAGCGGCCGGGGTCGAGGCGGGCCGAGCGCACGGCGGCGTTGCCGGTGGCGAGCGAGCGGTGCTCGTCGGCCCAGACGGCCGAGGGCAGCAGCGGGCGGCCGTCGAACTGCAGGGCGAACGGGGCCTCGCCGGGCGGCTGGAGGTACGCGACGGTGTTCGTCGTGCCGTAGTCGATACTCAACCGGAACTCGGTCATGCCGTCGCCTCCGCAAGCTCCGGCGCCGGCCCGACGCCAAACTGAGTTTCCTGGTGAGCGGCCCCTCCGCTGCGCTCCGGACCGCTCACCTGCCGCCTCCCTGAAGGGCAAAGATGACCACGGCGACGAGGGCGACCACGACGAGCGCGGCCCCGCCCACCAGCAGCAACAGCCGCGGCGGGATGCGCGCGGCCCGCTCGGTGTCGGGCACGGCCGCGGAACGCATCACGGTGCCGCTGGAGACGGTGCGCTGGCGCAGCGTGGTGCGCCGCTCGGCGAGCAGCAGCTCGGCGCGCTCCGGCCAGATGTCGTCGAGCCCGGCGGCCAGATAGAAGTCCCGCGCCGCGAGCTGGTCGACCCGGGCCTTGCCCACAAGGCTCGGCGGGAACCGGCGAAGAGCAAAGGCCAGCGCCGGCGGTACCTCCGGTGCGTCCTCCCGCGCGAGGAACTTCAGCACGTCGTGCAGCTCGCGGCCCTGCTCGGCGCCGAGCTGCGCGCCGAACACGGCCAGCAGCAGCCGGTACCAGCGGTCCTGGGCCACGTGCGCGTCGCCGGGCAGGAACGGGATGCAGTAGATGAGGAAGTCGGTGCGCTCCAGCGCGGTGTGGGCCGCGTCGAGGGCCGCGGCGTCGAACCGGCGGGCCTCGGCCGCGCTGAGCAGCAGCTCGGTCATCTGCACGTCGGAGCCGGTGTGCCGGTTGGCCAGCTCGATGAGATCGGCGAGCGCGATGCGGTCCAGGAGCGCCTTGACGCCGGGCGACTGCAGCGCGGGCGGCACCCCGAAGGACGCGGCCAGCTGGGCCATCTCGACGATCGCGGCCGGGCCGGCGCTCGCGTTGCGGCCGTGGCCGGCCCAGGCCCGCAGGTGGTTGTCGACGAGCCCGGGGTCGAAGGCGGAGCGGCGCAGCGCCTCGCGCAGGGTCTTGCTGGCCCCGGCGCGCATCGCCCGCTGCACGACGACCCGGGTGACGACCTGGCTCGCGCCGGGGTGGCGCGCGGCGAGCGCCCCGCCGCCCTGCCAGGCCTGGTACGCGCCCGCGAGGTCGCCGTCGTTGAGCTTGGCCGCCTCGGCCTCGATCTGGCGCTGCCCGGCCTCGGTGTGCAGCAGCTCCAGGTGCTCGGGCGCGGCCTGGCCGGAGGTGACCGCCTGCAGCAGCGTGGTCTGCAGGATGCGGCCGCCGACGAGCACGTCGCTCTGCCACTGCCGCACGTCGGCGGAGCCGGCGATGTTTCGGCCGCCGCGCAGCGGGGCGAGCTCGGCGGCGCCGCCGCGGCGCCACATGTCGGCCAGCTGCTGGGTGAAGCCGTCGACCCGGCCGCCGCCCGTGCCGGGGTAGAGCCGGTCGCGGGTGGCCGCGTAGCCGCTGCCGCCGGTGACCGCGTCCAGGAAGACCAGGCGGGGCAGGTCGGGGTCGGTGTCGTCGTCCTCGTTGGCGGCGAAGGTCAGGTCGCGCACGTCGCCGAGCACGTCGACGAGGCCGCGCACGAGGGCGGTGGCGGGCGCGTCGGGCATGACCACGGTCAGCGGGCCGGCCGGGTTGGCCAGGACCCGGTCGAGCAGCTCGTCGAAGAGCGGGCCGGGGTCGGCGACCGGGCGGGCGTTGGCCGCGTCGGCGTGCTCGCGCAGGGCCGAGTAGGGCACGGCGGCGAGACGGCCGGGCGGGTACGCGCCCGGGTCGTTGCGCCCGGCCCAGTGCGGCCAGTGCTCGAGGCCGAGGGCAAGCTGGACGTTGACGAGCTCGGCCGGGCCGATGAGGGCGTGCGCGATGGCGGCGCCGGGCCGGCCGTGGTCATCGCGGGCCGGCACCTTGTGCAGGATCACCCCGTTGCCCTCGACGCGCAGGTAGGCCAGCGACGGGCGCTCGTTGCGGCCGGGCGCGCGGGTGATGCGCAGGGCCAGCCGCTCGTCCCACCACGCGACCGCGGACTCGGGCAGCGAGGTGGCGTCGGGGCCGACGCCGTCGTTGCCGGCGGCCGCCGAGCGGGACCGCCAGCGGAACACGATCTGGTCGATGCGGCCCGTTGCCTGGGTCATCGGATTCCATCCCTTTCCGGATCGTCAATTTCCCAGAACTGCCCGGTCGAGGACGCCGGTCATCGCGAACAGGGACAGCAGCGGGCGCAGCACCCGGCGCGGGCCGAAACCCTCGGCCGGGAAGTGCCCGTCGACGGGCGCGACGCCGGCCGCGGAGGCGTAGTGCAGGCTCACGTCGCTGACCCGGTTGACCGGCGGCAGGAAGCGCTCGGCGCCGTTGGTGGCGAGGAACTCGTACACCTCCTCGCTCTCCTCGGCGACGGTGTTCAGCCGCGCGTTGTCGTCGCGGCCGAGCCAGCGGGCGACCTCGGGCCGGCGGGCGGCGAGCAGGTCGGACTTGGCCACGACCATCGCCGCCGGGATCGGCAGGAACTGCGTGGCCTTCTCCCCCCGCACCTCGACCAGGCGGTCCATGACGGCGTTGAACGCCGGGTCGCCGTAGACGGTCGCGGGCTCGCCGAGCGCCGAGGGCAGCGCCTTCTCCGGGTCGACGACGAAGATGAGCGCGTTGACCGCGGACAGGAACGACGTGTCGAGGAACCGGTCGCCGGAGCGGCGCCGGCGCAGCTGCTCGCCGGCGACGTCGAAGAACGCGACGGCGAAGTCGCGGCGGGCGTGGGCGCTGTACACCTTGGCCACATAGCTGAACGCGATCGGGCTGATCTGGGTCAGCGGCAGCTGCTCGCGCCGGTGGCAGAACGGCTCCACGTACCTGGTCATGTAGTTGTGCTCGATGGCCTCGTCGAGGCGCTCGACGCGCAGCCCGAGGTCGGCGAGCTCCAGGTTGTTGCGCAGCGCCTCGACCATCGCGGCCAGCAGCAGCGTCTTGCCGGCGGCGCGGTGGCCGACCAGGCCGATGACGATCGGGTCGCCGTAGTCGCCGTAGCGGTCGGGCAGGTAGTGCGTGGTGGCCATGCCGTCGCGCATGAGCGTGCAGGAGCGCTGGGCGCCCAGGCGCCGCTCGGCGAAGGCCTCCCTGGTCTCGTCGGCGCCGCGGGGGCGGAACGGCCGGTGCTGCTGGGTCTCCACGTCGACCTCGACCCGCTGCGCCTTGCTCCAGTGGATCCACTGCAGGCAGATCGGGCAGAGCACGCGGCCGAGCAGGCGGCTCGGGCTCGCGAGGTTCACTTGGACCCTCCCAGGTTGGTGACGACAAGGATGACCAGCAGGAGGGGCAGGCCCACCACCACGAGCGTGAGCACGCCCATGATGATCTTGCTGCTCAGCTCGTCGCGGCTGTACCACAGCACGTCGACGAGGCCGCGGGCGAAGCGCCAGGCGACCTGCTGGGGGGCGCCGCGCTGCTCGCGGTACTGCCGCTTCGCGTCCACGAGCCGCCGGAACTCGTCGCGGGCCGGACTGAGCGGCACGGCCGCCCGGGCGACGGCGGGCGCTGTGGCCGTGGGCTGCGGGGAGTACTGCTGCGGGATCTTGATCGTTGCGGTGGTGGCGTCGGACGGGTCGGTGCTCTGCCAGACCGGCTCGTAGCGGGCGTCCTCGACGCGCCGCAGCAGCTCGTGGGCGTCGGGGCGGTCCCGCGGGTCGTCGGCGAAGACGCCCTCGAGCAGCCCGGACAGGGCCGAGCCGGCGAGCCGCCCGAGCTCCTCGCGCACGGCGGCGGCCGCGGCCGGCCCGCGCTGCAGGGCGATGCAGAACACGACCATGCCGGCCTGGTACACGTCGTGGGCCTCGGTCGCCAGCCGCAGCCCGTCCGGGCCCGGCGGCGGCTGCCACTGCGGGTCGAGGGCGGCCCGGGCCGGCTCCCCGACCGCGACCGTCTCGCCGAGGTTGACCAGCTGGGCGTGGGTGCCGTCCCACAGCACGAACTCCGGCATGATCGTGCCGTGGGTGAGCCCGGCCTTGGCCAGGGTCTGGATCGCCACGAGCAGGTCGCCGAAGATCGTCAGCAGCGTCTCGGGCAGCGGCGCGCCGGGCTGCCCGGCCACCGGCACGCCGCGGTACGTGCTGGTGACGTGCGGGTCCGGCCCGTTGAGCTCGAACTCGACGACCCGGCACACCTGCGCCGGGTACGAGGTGCCGGGCAGCGCGTCGAGCTGCTTGCCGGCGTGGACCTCGGCGTGGACGAGCCGCTGGGCGTCGGCGGTGCGGGCGGTGCGGCGCAGCACCCGCTCGCCGGTGTCGGTCAGGCGGCCCCACTGCAGCTCGAACTGGTCCGTGAACCGCCGGTCCGGGTCGAACTCGATGTGCACCGTCATGTGGGCAGTCGCTCCCCGTCGTCGGCGTTGATGGCGAACAAGGTGTATCCGTTGTCGACGTACAGGACACCGTCGCCGGCGACCGGCGCGCGGGTGACGACGATGTCCGGCGCGGACCAGCGGGTGGTGCCGTCGTGGCGCGAGTAGGCGCGCAGCACGCCGGCGTCGACCACGTACACCAGTGTCCGGGTCGCGTGCACGCCCGGCCACACGGCGACGCCCGGCACCTTCCAGCGGATCTCCCCGTCGGGGCCGAGCGCGGTCAGCCCGCCGGGCTCGGCGACGAAGACGGCGCCGGGCACCGCGTGCGGCACCCCGTCGCCGGGCAGCCGCCAGCGTAGCGCCCCGTCGGCCGGGTCGAGGCCGAGCAGCTCGCCGCCCGCGGGCTGCACCACGATCTCGGCGGTCGCGGCCGGCACGACCCGCGGGGGCAGCCCCTTCTTCCGGAATCGGCCCACGCCGTCGTGCACGCCGAGGCCGAGCAGCTCGTCGCCGGCCCGGACCAGCACGAGGTCCCCCGCGACGGCCAGGGCTCCGGCGGGGGCGCCCAGCTCGCCGTGGGCCCAGCCGTCGGTACCGTCGCCGCGCCGCTCCCGGACCATGCGCCCCTGCACGATGGCGACCCCGCCCGGGACCGGCACCGGGCGCAGCGCCGCGGCCGCGGTGCGCCAGGCCTCCTCCCCCGTGGCCGCGTCGACGGCGACGAGGTTGCGCTTGCCCGGCCCGAGCACGTGAACGTGTCCGTTCGTGTAGACCGGCTCACCGTGCGCGGCGACCGGGACGCTCCACCGCTCCTCCCCGGTGCGCAGGTCGATCGCGATCGTGCGTCTCGGTGTCGCACTGATGAGCGTCTCCCCGGCGTAGACCGGCCGGCAGCCGGGGATCGTGGGCTCCGGGTGCCGCCAGCGCTCGGTGCCGTCGCCGGCCTCCAGCGCGTGGACGCCGTCGTCGGCGCTCACCACCACGGTGTCGCCCTTCGCCACGATCTCCCCGCGGGACATGGCGTGCCCGGCCCGCCATGGACGGTTCCGGCCCAGCCGGAGCAGGCCGTCGGCGGCCTTGCGGCGGCCTTCGATCGCGGCCAGGACCGGCGCGGGCAGCCACGGGCCGGTCGGGTTTTTCAGGCCGGCGGCGAGGCGCTCGCGGACCTGGCGCGCCGTGGGCCGGTCCTCGGGGGCCGCCTCCAGGCACTTGCGCAGCGTCCAGGTCATGCCGGCCGGGACGCCGACGAGGTTGGGCGCGCTGTAGTGCACGGCGTAGAGGTACTCGGCCATGTTGGCGCCGTCGAAGGGCAGGCGGCCGGTCGCGGCGCGCACCAGGACGGCGGCGAGGGCGAACACGTCCGAGGCCGGGGTACCGGCCTTGCCCGCGAACCGCTCGGGGGCGATGTAGCCGACCGTGCCGTGGAAGTACTGCGAGGCGGTGAGCCGCGGGGCGTCGTCCGGCCGGGCGATCCCGAAGTCGATGATCTTGATCTGGTCCTGGAGCACGAGCACGTTGCTCGGCTTGAGGTCGCGGTGCACGACCCGCGCGTTGTGGATCGCGGCCAGCCCGTCGGCGAGCGCCGCGCCGAGGCGCCGGACCAGTTCCTCGGGCAGCGCCCCGGTCAGCTCCTCCGCCTCCGCGAGGGTGATCCCGGGGAGGTACTCGGTGGCCAGCCAGGGCGGCGCCCCGGCCGGGTCGGCGTCGAGCAGCCGGGCTGTGTGCTCGGAGCGGATCTTCGCGGCCAGCTCGACCTCGCGCCGGAACCGCTCGACGAGCTCGTCGTCGTAGCCGGCGCCGAGGTGCAGCGTCTTGACCGCGGCGGCCGCCCCGGACGCGTCCCGGCCCAGGAAGACCTGGCCCATGCCGCCGGCGCCGAGCCGCCCCAGCAACTGGTACGGCCCGAGGCGGCGCGGGTCCTCTCGCCGTAACGGGTCAACCACCGCTGCTCACGAGGTCCATGGTGCCCGCCTGGCGCAACTTCGTACCGTCACCGTGCCACCACATTGCGGTCCGCTCATCGAAGCGGTATTCCCGTTGTACCTGCGGACCGTACTCGGCGACGAGGTGAACCGCGTCGACGATGTACCGGAACTGGTCCTCGGAGAGGTAGTACGCGAAGCTCACCCGCGCCCACCCCGGTTTCACCCCGAGCCGCCCGGCGACCGCCTGCCCGGCGAGCCGCTCCGCCTCGCGCGGGCCGATGCCGAGCAGGTCGTGGCCGTACGGGCCGGCGCACGAGCAGCCGCCGCGCGCCTGGACCCCGAACAGGTCGCTGAGCAGGGTGACGACGAGGTTGTGGTGCAGCCCGGGCACGGTGAACGACACGATCGGCAGCCGGTCCGGCCCCGCGTCGCCCAGGATCCGCAGCGCCGGGTCGCGGGACCACGACTCGAGCGCCCGGCGCACGTAGTCGTCCTCGCGGCGGCGGATCACCTCGAGCCCGACGGTGCGGTGCAGGTTCATGACCAGGCCGGCCCGGATCGACTCGATGATCGCGGGGGTGCCGCCCTCCTCTCGGTGCGCCGGGTCGTCGATGTAGTGCCGCCCGCCGGGGTGCACGTAGACCACCGTGCCGCCGCCCGGGACCGTCGGGACCGCGTTGCGCAGCAGGTCCTTGCGCACGACGAGCACGCCGGGCGTGCCCGGGCCGCCGGGGAACTTGTGCGGGGACAGGAAGACGGCGTCGTGGCGGGCGGCGCCGATCTCGACGTGCGGCCCGGCGGCGGCGTAGTCCCAGCAGGCGATCGCCCCGTGCCGGTGCAGCAGCTCGGTGACCCGGTCGACATCGGTCTTCCGGCCGGTGACGTTGGACCCCGCCGAGAACGCGCCGACGATGCCGCGCCCCCGGTTGCGGTGCAGGACCTCCTCGAGCCCCTCCGGGTCGACGCGGATCACCTCGGCCCCGGATTCGCGCCACAGCAGCTCGTTGGAGTGGTGCTCGTAGGGCCCGACGAGCACCAGCGGCCGTTGCCAGCCCTGCGCGAGGATGCGCACGAGCTTGTCGATCGCGGCGGTCGAGCCGGACCCGGTGAAGATCACGACCTGGTCGTCGCCGGCCCCGACCGCCGCGTGGACGGCCCGGCGCGCCAGCTCGCGCAGCTCGGTGGTCCGCCGCCCGGTGGCGCTCGCCTCCGTGTGCGTGTTGGCGTACCACGGCATGACGTGCTCGCGGATGTGGTCCTCGACGAACCCGAGCACCCGCCCGGAGGCGGTGTGGTCGGCGTAGACGAGCGGGCGGACCCCGAACGGCCCGGGGACGCCGATCCCGTCCCCGATGACGGACTCCCTGATCTGCCGCACGACCGGCGGCTCTTCCAGCACCATGACGGCTCCCCTGCGGATGCGTGTGACCGAGGCCACGCACGCGGGAGCCCGGCCGGCCGCCTCGCGTCAGGAAGCCGACTGCGGGGCCACCCCGGCGAAGGCCGCATCGCGGAGGTCGTCGCTGAAGGCGATGTGCCCCGGGCGCTGCTTGGCCCGGTACATGGCCTCGTCGGCCAGCTCGGGCTCGAGTTCCGACATGAGGTACTGCAGCATCCGCTCCTCGTCGGGTGCGGCGCCGAGCAGACACGCACCGACGGCGGCGACGACACCGAACCGGGACACGAACCTCTATCGGCAAGGAACCGCCCGATCTGAACCAATGTACGATGGCGCCATCATGGCGCCAATGAGAACTTTCGCCACCGCCGGCCCGGTCGCGGTGACCGTGGTGCTCGACACCGGCCGGGTGCGCGTGGTCGCGTCGGACCGGTCCGACACCGTCGTCGCCGTGCTGCCCGCCGGCCCGAGCGCGTCGGCGGTGAACGCGGCCGAGCAGACGACCGTCGACCACGCCGCGGGCGCGCTCACGGTGAAGGCGCCGCACCGGGCGATCCTGCGTCCGGGCGGTGGCATCGACGTGGCGCTGGAGGTGCCGCGGGGCTCGAGCCTGGAGGTGCGGACCGTCCGGGCCGACATCCGCACCGAGGGCGAGCTGGGCGCCTGCCGGTTCAGTACCGTCTCCGGACCGATCCACCTCGAGCACGTCGGCGCGCTCAAGGTCTCGACGTCCGGCTCCGACGTGGTGGCCGGCCGCGTCGACGGGGTCGCCGACGTGCAGGGCGCGACGTCGAGCGTGCGCCTGCAGGACTGCGCGGCCGACGTCGAGGTGGCCACCGCGAACGGCGGCATCACGGTACTGCGCGCGGCGGGCGACGTGAGCGCCAAGACCGCGAACGGCTCGATCCGGATCGGCGAGGTGGCCCGGGGCCAGGTCCGTGCGAGCACCGCGCGCGGCTCGATCGAGGTGGGCATAGCGGCGGGCACGGCCGCGCACGTCGACGCCCGCTCCACCCTGGGCAGCGTGCACAACCTGCTCGAGGTACGCGACGGGCCGGAGGGGTTCGCCGAGCGCGTGTCGGTTTACGCGCGCACCTGGTACGGCCAGATAACGCTGCAGCGGGCGATGCCCTGAGCTGTATTTCCAGCTCGCTGCCGCTCGCGGTGGGCGAGCTTCGCTCCACCCACACCCCAGCTGAATTCCTGGCTCGCTGCCGCTCGCGGTGGGCGAGCTTCGCTCCACCCACACCCCCTCAAAATCTTCGCCCGCGCGCTCGGGCACGAACAGGCACGGCCTTCTGCGCCATCATCGGCGTGCTGATCCTGCGCCCGGCCTCGACCAGCCCCGGAACGCGCCCGATCGGCAAACGCTGATGCACGAGCAGATCAGCGCGTTCAGCGCGAGTCGGTGACGCCGAGCAACCACCCAGACGCCAAGATCCGCGTTGGGGGCGCGTGTAACGAGGACGTCGCCAAGGTGATTCTGGCGCCCGTGGGGCGGTGGACGGAGGCGGCTGCCCGGCGAGGCAGGGTCGGACCGGTCAGAGTCGGCTGAGGTCGATCTCGAACACGAAGGGCACGGTCAGCTTCACGACAGCCGTGAAGATTTCACCCTCGCGGTAGCGCCGGGTCGCCGGGTCAAGGAGGTACGTGTACAGCAGCGGTGCACCAGTGGCTGCATGTTCAACCCGCCAATAGAACTGAATGCCGGCCTTCGCGTACTGGTCGGCCTTGACGATCCGGTCGGTCGTCTCCGAGCCGGGAGAAACCACCTCGACCACCAGTAGCACATGCTCGGGCCGGGTCGGCGTGACATCGATGGTCTCCGCCCGGTAGACCGTCACGTCGGGGCGACGGTTATTCAGCGGCACGTCCTGCAGCCGGACATCGAAGTCCGTGTCAGCATTCCAATCCGGCCCAGCGGCAACGTCCAAGGCATTCGCCAGAAGCCTGGCCAGGCGGTTGTGCCGCTTGGACGCGCTCGGACCCGCCAGGACCATCCCATCCACGATCTCGACACCCGCACATTGCTCTTCTGTCCACAACGCGTATTGCTCGGCCGTAACCTGCTCATGCATCCAGGCCGGCGCGACCATCTCGGCAGTCATGCACACCTCCTGAACGGGCATCGGGTACCGGACCCCAAGATACCGTGATGTCGGATCCGAACAGGAACGGCGGCGCGCCCGCCTGCGCCGAGATCTCCGGTCTCTCCGCCTGCTGGACCGGCTTTCGCACCGCGAGACGTCCGGCGGCCCCGTCACTCGCTTTTCACTCGCGGCGGCCGGATAAGGACCGTCCGCCGGGCATCCTCCCCGGCAACCGTTGCCGAGGCATCAGGAGGAGTCATGCCGGTGTACGACCGAACCACGATTCCGCCGACGGTGGGGCGGGGCAAACTCGACCCGGAGCTGGCCGCGTGGCTGCCGTCCGGTCCCACGCTCGGTGCCGACGTGCCGGTCGCCCAGGGCCGCCGCGACCACGCCGTGCTCGGCGAGGGGCCCTGGCCGCCGATCGGCACCGTCGAGACGCTCGTGCTGCCCGGGCCGCACGGGTCGCTCACCGTCCGCCGGCACACGCCGACGCGGCCGGCCAGCGACCCGATCGGCGCCCTCGTCTACGTCCACGGCGGCGGCTTCACCTACGGCACGCTGGACGAGTTCGAGACGGCGATGCGCATCATCGCCGAGCGGGCCGGGATCGCCACCTACGTCGTGGACTACCAGCTGGCGCCCGAGGCGAAGTACCCGGTGCAGATCGACGAGATCGAGTACACGGTGCGCTGGCTCTTCGACAACGCGGCCGCGCAGGGCGTCGATCCGGCGAAGATCGCGCTGGGCGGCGACTCGGCCGGCGGCAACATGACGTGCGTCGTCGCGCTGAAGCTGCGCGACGAGGGCGGGCCGCGGCTGGCGCTGCAGGTGCCGCTGTTCCCGGAGGCGGCCTTCCCCGGCGACACCACCGCCGGCAGCGAGAACCGCAGCGGGCTGTACCTGGAGACGAACGGCATCTACGAGATGGTCCGCAACCTGCTCAAGAACACCGACGACGCCCGCGACCCGTACGTCACGCCGATGTACGCGCCCTCGCACGCGGACCTGCCGGACACGATCCTGGTCACGAACGGCTTCGACCCGCTGCGCGACGTCGGCCACGCCTACGCCCGCAAGCTCGCCGCGGCCGGCAACAACGTCACCTACGTGCACAACCCCGACCTGACGCACGGGTTCCCGCAGTTCACGCGGTACTCCGGCGCCTGCCACCGAGCCACCGAGGAGCTCGCCGACCTCATCAAGGCCCGCATCGGGTGAGCAACCCGGCAAATCGGTAGTAAATGCCGGTGACCCTGAACCGACCGAACCGGACGGGCCACCGGCGGCTCCGATCTCGCGATCCCCGCCGGCCGGACATCGAGGCGGGCAAGGTACACACGCGGGCCGCCGTGCCGGGGTCAGGGGGCTGACCGGACTCCGCTAAAGCCGCGTTCCATCCCGTTCCATCCCGCGCCGGGCCACCGCCGCGATTGCGACCAGGCACACGCCGAGCAGCACCGCGAGCAGTCCGGCCCCGGCGATCCCGGCGACGTCGGCCCAGGTCACCGGCAGCAGCGCCCGGCCCGGGACGGCCGGCAGGATGGCGCTGCCGGCGACGCCCCGCCGGGCCACGATCCGCGGGCGCCCGCCCGGCGTGATGCTCGCGACACAGTGACGCGCGTCGCTGACGTACACCGTGCCGTCGCCGCCGACCGCGACCCCTCGGGCCGATCGAGCCCCGCCTCCGGGCCGCCGGCCACGACCGTCACGGCGCCGTCGGGCGCGATCCGCACCACCCGGTCGCCGCCCGGATCGGCCCCGACCAGGCCTCCGCCGGCGTCCGCGGCCAGTTGGGCGAGGCCGGCGGTGCCGGCGAACCGCGTGATGGTGTCGGGCCGGCTCGCGGCGGCGGCCGGGGCGGCGAGTGGCGTGGCGAGGACGGGCAGGACGATCGCGGCGGCGAGGCGCGGCTACCACACACCCATAAAACGCATAATTCGGGCAAAGGGTTACCGATCGCGGGGTTACCGATGGCAACGCAGAAGTTGTACCGTCCGGCTGGTGCACTGGATCAGCCGCTTCTACGACGCGCACTGGCAGGTCACCGCCGGGCAGTCGATCAGCTACCGCGAGATCGTGGGCAACGCCTTCGGGCTCGCGTCCGCGCTCTTCGGGCTGCGCCGCAGCGTGTGGGCGTGGCCCGTGGGGATCGTCGGCAACGTGCTGCTGTTCACCGTCTTCGTCGGCACGGCGGCCGGGGCGGAGCAGGCGACGACGCCGCTGTACGGCCAGGCCGCGCGCCAGGTCTTCTTCGTGGTCACCAGCGTGTACGGCTGGTGGCGCTGGCGGCAGTCGCGGCACTCGGGCGGCGGGCCCGCGGTACACCCGCGATGGGCATCGCCCGGGGAACGGCTCGTGCTCGGGGCCGGCGCGGCGGTCGCCCTGGTCGCGTGCTTCTACGTGTTCCGGGCCGTCGGGGCGGGCTTCCCCGTGCCGTGGTGGTACTACCTCGCCGACTCCTGGATCTTCGTCGGCTCCATCGCGGCGACGTACGCGATGGCCCGCGGCTGGGTCGACTTCTGGCTGTGCTGGATCGCCGTCGACCTCGTCGGCGTGCCGGAGCTGCTGCATTTCCGCTACTACCCGTCGGCGGTGCTGTACGCCGTCTACGCGGGCTTCGTGATCTGGGGCTTCCTCGTCTGGCTGCGCATCTCGCGCCGCGAGCGGCCCCAGCGCCGGTCGGTGGAGCCGGCGCTGGGGACCGCCTGATCGCGGTGGAGGGTCAGCCGGTCGGGAAGTTGTCCGCGGTGCGGATGCGGTTGCGCAGGTACGTGCCCGACTCGCTCAGCGAGTTCGCGTTGGTGTACGAGCCGGCCGCGCAGGTGCCCGGCTTGAACGCCGCGCTGCTCTCGTTCGCGTCGGAGTACGTCCAGTTCGCGTAGCTGATCTTGTTCTGGTCGAGCAGGTCGAGCCAGGTGGTGGTGCTGGCCAGGTCGATCGCGCCGCCGCCGGTGGCGCTGACGGTGCCGAACTCGGTGACGAACAGCGGCAGCAGCTTCGCGGCCCGGGCCACGGTGGACCGGTAGTTGTCCTTGTGCGAGGCCGCGTAGAAGTGGAACGTGTACATGATGTTCGTGGCGTTGACCGGGTTGTTCACGATCTCGGTCTCGCTCGAGCCGTCCGACACGCCAAGCGAGGACCAGCCGCGGGTGCCGACGATGACCACCGCGTCCGGATCGGCCGCCCGGATCACCGGGATGACCTGCTCGGCGTAGCTCTTGATGCCCTGCCAGCTCACGCCGTTGGGCTCGTTGGCGATCTCGTAGATGACGTTCTTCTTGTTCGCGTTGCGCTGGGCCACGGAGGCGAAGAAGGTCTTGGCCCGGTCGAGGTTGTAGTTCGGGTCGCCCGGCGTCAGGGTGTGGAAGTCGATGATCGCGTACATGCCGCGCGCCTCGGCCAGGTCCACGTAGTTGTTGACCTGGGCGGTGAAGCCCGACGGGTTCGTCTCGTAGCCCTGCTCCTGCACGTACATGGCGATGCGCAGCAGGTCGGCCTTCCAGTCGTTGGCGAGCGCGTCCAGCGAGGAGCCGTTGATGCACGACGCGAACCACTGGATGCCGTGCGTGCTCATGCCGCGCAGCTGGATGGCCTTGTTGTACTGGTTGCACAGGTTCACGCCGCACACGTGCAGCTGCCCGTTGATGGCCAGCGGCGTGGTGCCCGTCGGGGTGCTCTGGCTCGGCGACGGGCTGGTGCTCGGCGATCGCGACGCCGACGGGCTCGTGCTGGGCGACTTGGACGGGCTCGGGGACTGCGTCGTCGGCGTCGGGGTGCTCACCGAGCCGGTGCAGGTGACACCGTTGAGCGTGAACGAGGCCGGGTTCAGGTTGGAGCCGGTCCACGTACCGTTGAACCCGATGCTCGTCGAGGCGCCGCTGGCGAGGCTGCCGTTGTAGTCGAGGCTCTTGGCGGTGACGGCCGAGCCGCTCTGGGAGTACGTCGCGGACCAGCCCTGACCGACCTTCTGCCCGGCGTCGGCGAACGTCCAGCCGAGGGTCCAGGAGCTGATCTGGTCGCCCAGGTTGGTGATGCCGACGTTGGCGGTGAAGCCGCCGGGCCACTGGTTGGTGGTGTACGTGACGCGGCAGCCGGCGGCGGCCGAAGCGTTCATCATCGGCGACAGGACCAGGCCGCCGGCCACGAGGGCCCCGACGGCGCCGGCCACCCCGAGGGTGCGGCGGCGCGGCAGGCGTTTGAGCAGGCTCATGTGGATGTTCCTCCGGGTACGGGGGTCGCCGGACGGCTGGCTCGCCCGGGACCGGGATCGTCACGCGCCGCCGTCGACCCACCCAAATACGATGCCCGTCGATGCCCGGTGAAACGGGCCCTGACCTGCGGCTTAATCAAGCACACAGACTGAAATATTCACGTCTAAGCGCTTCGACAAATAGCGGTAAAGCCGGGCATAAACGAGGGCCGGATCGATGCCCGCCGAAGGCCCGGCACGGCCCGAAGGCCCGGCACGGCCCGAAGGCCCGGCACGGCCCGAAGGCCCGGTGCGGTCCGTGAAGGCCCGGTGCGGTCCGTGAAGGCCTCGAGCCGAACGAACCCGGCCCCTTCCGCCCCCGGACGGCGACCCACGTGTGGGAGGGGGTTTGGGTGGAGCGGAGCTCCCCCAACGCGGAGCGCAGCGCGAAACACAGCTCCCCCAACGCGGAGCGCAGCGCGAAACACAGCACCCGGAATGCGGCGTCCGAACGGCGGTGCAATGCCGGATGCGCGCCTGCACACAATGACGCCGTGCCCGAACCCGAACTCGCCGTCCTCCGCGACGCCATCCACCGCCGGGGGACGATCGACGTCACCGGCGCGGCAGTGGTCGTCGAGGAGTACCTCGGCGGCGTCCTGCACGACGCGGGCGCGCCCGGCAACGACGCCGCCCGCCGCTGGGCCCGCGACCGCCTGCGCCTGTTCATGGTGGTCAGCTGGGGCAACTGGTTCGGCGTGCTGGAGCGGCTGCCGCGGGAGTACCCGACGCTGCGCGCCGAGTGGCGCGAACTGCTCGGCGCCCCGTCGCGCTACGGCCCGGAGTACCTCGTGGCGTGGTGGTGGCACCTGCAGCCGACGATGTTCCAGCCCCTGGTCGCGACCCAGCTGCGCGAGATGAGCGCCCCCCTGCGCGACGGCGTGGCGAACATCCTCAAGGACGGCGGCGACTTCGACGGCCGCCTCGTCGACTGGGCCTCCTTCGGCGCCGCCTGACCGCGGCTCGGCGGGCGATTGACCCGCGCGGTCATTCCGGCCACGGGTACCTTCGGGGCGGAGACCACACTGGAGGTACCGCATGCTGCCCTGGTCCGCGCCGCTCGCCGGCCGCTTCGAGGAGCTCGTCGTCGACAGCGCCGTCCTGCGTGGCAACGCGCTCGGGGACCCGCACGAGCGGCCGATCCAGGTATACCTCCCGCCGGGCTACGACGAGGACGGGTCGCGGCGTTACCCGGCGATCTACGTCGCGCAGGGGTACACCGGGCACATCGCCATGTGGTGGAACCGTGTCCCGTTCCGGCAGCCGTACCCGGAGCTCGCCGACGCGATGTTCGCCCGCGGGGAGGCGCCGCCGGCGATCGTGGTGCTCTTCGACGCGTGGACGTCCCTCGGCGGGAGCCAGTTCCTGGACTCGCCGGCGACGGGGAGGTACCACACCTATCTCTGCGACGAGGTCGTGCCGTTCGTGGACGAGCGCTTCCGCACCCTCGCCGCGCGCGAGCACCGGGGCATCAGCGGCAAGTCCAGCGGCGGCTACGGCGCGATGGTGACCGCCATGCTGCGCCCCGACGTGTTCGGCGCGCTGGCCACCCACGCCGGCGACGCGCTCTTCGACGTCTGCCACCGCGCCGACTTCCCCCGCCGCGCACGCCAGCTGCGCGACCACTTCGGCGGCTCCTACAAGCAGTTCCTGGCCGAGTTCCGCCAGCGCACCACCCCGCGCGACGGCGACATCGAGCTGCTGGAGATGTACGCGTACGCCGCCGCCTACTCCGCCGACGACGACGGCACCGTCCACCTCCCGTTCGACGCCAACGGCGCGGTGATCCCGGACGTGTGGCAGCGCTGGCTCGACCGCGACCCCGTCGTCATGGCCGGCCAGGAGCGCTACGCCGAGGCCCTGCGCTCCCTGCGCGGCGTCTGGATCGACGCCGGCAAGCGCGACGAGTACTACCTCGACCTCGGCGCGTCCGCGTTCCTCGACAAGGTCCTGGCCGCGGGCGTCAAACCGCCGCAGTTGTACTTCGAGCTCTTCGACGCCGGCCACGGAGGGATCGAGTACCGCTACCCGCTCGCCCTCGCCTGGCTCAGCGAGCGCCTCACGCCGTAGCCCGCCTATCTGCGCCGGTCGGCGTTGAGGTCCAGGAACTTGATGACCAGCTCCTGGTGCGGGACCTCGATCCGCCCCGGGTGCGTGGGCGGCAGCCGCGGCACCGGCTCGCCCAGCCAGGCGAAGAGGTGCTCCAGGTCGCGCAGCTCCCAGTACCGCCAGTGCGGCGGCCCGTCCGCCCAGGCGAGCCGGTAGGCCTCGCGCGCGTGCGCGACGGCCTCGTCCCGCTCGCCGAGGGCGCCGTAGGCGCGGGCCAGCGGATTGTGCGGCAGATGCGCCGGGTGCATCCGCGGGAGGCGCTCCACCGACTCGGCGATGGCCCGGCGGGCGTCGTCCGGCCGGCCGAGGCCGGCCAGCGGCAGCGCCTGCAACGCCGGCGTCGACTCCCCGCCGGCGTCGCGGACGAGCCGCTCCATCTGCTCCGCCGCGTCGAGCACGGCCGGCCAGTCGCCCACCCGGGCGAAGTACTCCCAGCGGAGGTTGAGCAGGCCGAGGCGCTCGTCCCAGTCGCCGACCGGCTCGAGCTCGGCCGGGTCCAGCTTGCCTTCGAGCAGCCGGATGTACAGCAGGAGGTACCGCGCCGTCGTGTGGCTCCACGACTCGCGCGCCCTCCGGCGGAGCCGGTCGGCCCGCTGCAGCATCGCCCGGGCCTGGTCGAGCCGGCCGCTGTCGAGCTCGAAGCGGGCCGACTCGACGGTGTCGCCGTACTGCTGCTCGACCTTGAACAGCGCGGCGACCTGCCGCCGCAGGTCCAGGCAGCGGTTCGCGGCCAGCAGCTGCCCGGTCGTGTAGTAGAAGCGGCGCAGCGCGGAGAGGCAGTCGATGATCGTGCCGACCCGCGCCCACCGCAGCGCGCTGTCCAGGTCGCCGGCGACGAGCGCGATCGCCTCGGCGTACCGGCCCGTCATCGAGTACGCGAGCGACAGGTCGTTGCGCAGGCGCGGCGAACCGGCCTCGGCCATCGGGGCGAGCAGCTCGGTCACCGTCGTGTAGGCGCCGAGTCGTTTGGTGAGCGGCTCGCTCAGCTCACGCCAGACGCCCTCGGCCTCCTGGTGGCGTTCGGCGCCGACGAGCGCGACGAAGATGGCGATCGTCCGGTGCAGGTCGTCCACGCTCGCCGCCCGGCCGGTGTTCTCCGGCGGCAGGGCCTGGAAGTACTTGCCGACCTCCTCGTTGGCGCGGACCCGGTCCTTGCGGTCGAGCTGGTCGTGGGCGTACGCGCGGATCAGCGGGTGCAGGTCGTAGGAGTTCGACGGGCGGTCCCACCACAGCAGGCCGCGCTGCTCCAGGTCGTGCAGGGCGGCGTCGAGCGCGACCCGCGCGTCGAGCTCCGGCGCAACCCCGCCGCGGCGGCGGAACGGGTTTATCGCGTCGAGCGTCGCCCAGGCCACCTCGCTGGTGAACACCGAGATCAGGCCGAGCAGCTCGCGGCTGGGCGCCGGGAGCCCCGCGAACGCGACCTCCAGGATGTGGCTCTGCCGCTGGGTCAGGCGCGAGTCCCTGACCGTGAAGGCCCGGCCGCCCGCCGGGTCGACCAGCCAGCGATCGAAGTCGCCGGGCGCCGGGCGGAAGTCCCGCACGAGCGCGGCGATCAGCGCGATGAGCAGCGGGTGGTTGCCCAGCGGCCCGAAGAAGGCGGTGGACTCCGGCGGGGTCGCTCGCACCTGCAGCCGTTGCAGCAGGCGCACGACCTCGTCGTCGTCGAGTCCGGGCAGCTTGATGCGCTGGACCGGGTTGACGAAGTCGAACCGGCGTTCCAGGGCCGCCGGCATGAGGCGGCTGCTGATGAGCACCTTCGACGGGGTGGCCTCGATGAGCTCCCGGACGAACGTATCGGCCAGCGGCTCGATGAGGCCCCGCTTGTCCGGCTCGACCTCGTCGTCGCGCAGCTTCGACGGGTCGAAGCGGTGGTAGGCGTGCAGCAGCCGCTCGAACCCGTCGAGCACCACCAGGTACGGGCGGTCGCTGAGGTGCGCCATGACCTCCCGGATGAGCGTGCTGCCGTCGAGGCGTTCGATCTCGCGCATCGGCGTGCGGGTCAGGTAGCAGTACAGCTCCCGCAGGAACTGGGTGATGGACGCCGAGCCGCCGTAGAAGCTCCACCAGAACCGTCCCGCGAACCGGTTCGTGCCGTCGTGGCCGCGCGTCCACTCCCACGTCAGCGCGCTCTTGCCGGTGCCGCCGATCGCCTCGACGACGAGCACCGGGCGCTGCCGGTCGCGGGCCCACGCGTCGAGCGTCCGCAGGTGCTGGGCCCGGCCGGTGAACGGGGTGTTGCCGACGTAGCGCGGCCGGGCGCAGAGGGCCGGCGGCTGGGGCATGGTGAGCGCGGCCAGGTCCGCGGGCGGCGGCACGCTCCTGACCCGCGCGTCGAGCAGCACCGAGAACAGGCCCCGGCGCAGCGAGTCCGCCTCCGTCGCCGGCGGCAGCACCAGCACGCCGGGCAGCTCCCGGGCCCAGTCTTCGGGCGCGCCGCCGCCGGGCAGCAGCACGACCAGGCCGCAGGTCGCGGCGAGGCGCCGGCGCTCGGCCACGGGCAGGTCGGGCATGTCCGGGACGGGCTCGAGCCCGACGCGGCGGCACACCTCGCCGGCCGCCTCCCACCACCCGGGCGGCCCCACGACGTACACCCGCCGCGAGCGCTCCCACTCGTGCAGGCGGCGGTACAGCTCCGCCGGGTCGACCCCGTAGTTGTTGACGGTGTTGTGCGAGCCGACCGCCACACCCTTGGCGAACGGGAGGTAGTACGAGTCGGTGAGGGGCGGGCCGTCCATCGCCTCCCAGCATGGTCAGGACCGCAGCCGGAGTCGATGGGCCGGACAGCCAGCGAACGGACGCCACCGGCGGGTGCCGCCGCGGGCCGTTCGGCTGCCATGATGGCCCGACCCGACGCGGGAGGCGCAGCATGGACCCATTGGCACTCGTCCTCGGCGCGCTCGCCGCGGGCGCGGCAGACCTCACGGGCGGTGCGGTCACGGACGCGTACCGCGCGCTGAAGCGGCTCGTGGCGGCCCGCCTGAGCGGGCGCGGGCCGGCGCAGCTCGCGCTGGCGCAGTACGAACGCGATCCCCGGACCTGGCGCGAGCCGGTGGCCGTGGGCCTGCGCGGCAGCGGCGCCCTCGCCGACCCCGCGGTCCTGGAGGCGGCGCAGCGGCTCATGGCGCTGGTCGACGCCGACGGGGCCCGGGCCGGGCGGTTCGTCGTGCACCTGACCGGGGCGCAGGGCGTACAGATCGGCGACCACAACACGCAGCACAACCGCTTCGGCGCCTGAGGCCGGGGCGCGCCGGCCGGGTCGCGACGCCGAGCACCTGCTCACGATCGGCACCGCGGTCCGCGCGCGCGAGGTGCTGCGCTTCGACTACGCCGGGCGGCGCGAGCTCGTGGAGGG
>NZ_JBEZDS010000043.1:0-108953 GCF_040648435.1 Dactylosporangium sp. NPDC049140
CCCAGCATCTCCGCGGTCTCCTCGACCGAGTGGTCGAGGTAGAAGCGCAGGACGAGCACGGCGCCCCGGCCGCGGCGGCGACGCAGAGCCCGCGCAGCAGCCGGGCGTCGATCGTGCCGCCGCGCAGCTCGGTGCCGCGGCGGCCGGCGGCGTGCAGCTCGCGCCGCCGGGACCCGAGGATCAAAGCCGGTCCAATCCGCTAGATCTGCTCGATGCCGGTGGCCCACAGCGGCAGCCGGCCGTCGCACCGATCGCCGGTGGGGCCGGCGACGCCCGTCAGCCGCACCCGAAGCCGATCCCCAGCCGGTACGCATCGGCGGACATGCCTGCCAACCTAGCGGGCCAGGCCGTCGAAGACGATGGCGAGCATGCGGGAACGCACCTCCTCGTCGATCGCGGCCGCGCGGGACGTGGCGACCAGCAGGGCGTAGACCTCCGGCAGCTCGGCGTCGGCGCGGACGGCTCCGGCGCGCTGGGCACGCTCCAGCAGTACACCCACGGCCCGGCGCAGGCCGTTGGCGGCTTCGTGGGCCTCGCCGTCGCGGTCGCCGCCGGCGTCGAGCAGCGCCTCGCCGATCGCGATCTTCGTGGCCGCGTCGGCGACGAGGTGGCGGAAGAACGCGTAGAAGGCGGCGCCGGGGTCTTCGTGGCCGAGCAGCGTCCCGGCCTCGGTGCGCAGCCGGTCGTACCGCCGGATGAGCACGGCCTGCAGCAGTGCCGCCTTGGTGGGGAAGTGGCGGAAGACCGTCGCGATGCCGACCCCGGCCAGGCGGGCCACCTCCTCGGTCGACGCGGCCTCGCCGCCGCGGCCGAAGACGTCCTCGGCGGCGTCGAGGATGCGATCGCGGTTCGCCTTGCCGTCGCTGCGCATGCCCGTCCTTGCTAAACGAAGTCTGGACTCCGTAGCATCGGAGTCATGACTTCGGATCGTACCCCCCGTGAGGTCTTCCTGGCGCTCGTGGACGGCATCGCCGGGGAGCGCTGGGACGAGCTGCCCGGCCTCTACGCGGAGCGCACCGACGTGACGCATCCGCTCCACCCGCTGCGCGTACCGGCCCTGCGCACCCGCGACGACCTGCGCGAGCACTTCCGGCCGGCCGGCGCCGGCCCGCGGCTGCGGCGCCGGGTGAGCGACGTCGTCGTGCACGAGACCGCGGACCCGGAGGTGATCGTGGCCGAGTTCGCGTACCGCGGCGTCGTCGAGGACACCGGCGAGCAGTTCACGCAGCCGGCCATCCTGGTGCTGCGCGTGCGCGACGGGGAGATCGTCGAGTCCCGCGACTACCTCGACCACCTGACGTCCGCCCGCGTCCGCGGTCAGCTCGACGAGGTCATCGCGGCCGTCAAGATCGCCCCGCGTTGACGAAGGCGACGATCTCGTCGAGCGCGGGGCGGTAGTCGTCGCCGGTGTCGACGTCGATCTCGGGGACGTCGAGCCGGACGCGGTCGAAGCCGTCGTGCCCGGCCGCGTGCTCCTGCCGGGTGGCGAGGTGTGTGTCGGCGTGGGCGCGCCGCGTGGGGCTCTCGCCCTGCCGGCGCTGGATGCGGGCCCGGGCGGTCTCGGCCGGGACCTGGCAGTGGACGATCCGGATGTCGGCGAGTTCGCGCAGGGGTTGCAGGTGCGGGCGCCAGAGCCGGTCCTGGAACGCGGCTTCGGCCACCGTCGTGACGCCGGCGCCCAGGAGCAGCTCCAGCACCTGGAAGAACACCGGCAACGTGCGCCGGTTGAGCTCGTCGCCGGGCGCGGCGGCGTAGCTGCCGGTCGCGTGGACCATGCCCTCCTTGATCTCGTCCCGGCAGATCGCCGGGCAGCCGATCTTGCGGGCGAGCCGATGGGCCAGGGTGGTCTTGCCGGCGCCGGGCGGGCCGCTGACGACGACGAGGATCGGTCGTGTGCTCACTGCCTGGTTATAGCGGTGCTCGCGCCGTCCCGCTTGACACATTCGTGGCAAAATCAACGTTCGTCAATGGTATTCCATGGACGGAGGCCGCCAGTGTCCATCAACCGTCGTACCGTTCTAGCCGCCGGCGCGGGAGTCGCCGCCGGGCTGACCCTGCCGGGCGTCGCCCTGGCCGGAGACCGTGCCGTGGGCCTCACGCTCAACGCCGTGACGCTCGACGGTGGCGAGCAGGTCGTCTCGCTCACCCTCGACACCGCCCGGCTCGGCCCGATCGCCCCGGGCTCGCTGACCGCCGGGACGTTCACCGTGCACGCCAAGGCCACCAGCCCGATCCCGATCGCGCCCGGGGATCAGATCTTCAGCGAGTACGACCTCGATCGTGTCGTCACGGCCGCGCGCCTCGACCACCGCGGCAACATCGTGCTGGAGCTGAGCACCGCGGAGGGGCAGCTCGGCGGCGGCACGCTCGGCTACATCGCGAGCAAGGGCCGCAACGTGCGGCTGAACCTGGTGTACACGGTCATGCAGCAGGCGCCGCTGCGGCTGCGCAACGGCCGCGCGGTCACCATCGCGCGGTTCGAGCAGGGCCGGCTCGTCAACCCGGAGGTGGACGCGTTCAGCTACCACACCTCGGGCTCCGGGATGAAGTACCGGCTCTTCAGCGCCTCCGGGGCCGCCCGCCCGCTGATCGTGTGGCTGCACGGCGGCGGCGAGGGCGCGTCGCTGCCCGACAACTACTACGACAACGAGACCACGCTGCGGGCCAACCGCGGGGCGCTCGGGTTCGCCACGCCCGAGGCGCAGCGGATCTTCAACGGCGCGCACGTCGTCGTGCCGCAGAGCACCTCGTACTGGCTCGAGGACGGCGACCGCTTCGCCCCGCTCATCCGCGAGATCGTCGACGACGTCGCCCGCCGGTACGCGGTCGACCGGCGGCGCATCTATGTGGCGGGCTGCAGCAACGGCGGGTACATGAGCCTGAAGATGACGACGGTGTACCCGGACAGGTTCGCCGCGTCGGTGCCGATCTGCGGCGTCGTGACGGACGTGCTCACCGACGACGAGCTGCGCCACATCGACACCCCGACGTGGCTGGTCGCCTCGCGCGACGACGACACGGTGCCGCCGGAGGCCAACACGGTCCACGCGCACGATCTCGTCCCGCGGTCGCTGCTGTCGCTGTACGACCACGTGATCTGGAACGGGTATCAGTTCCCCGGGCACTGGTCGTGGATCTACGTGGCGCGCAACGATCCGAGCATCGGCGGTACCCATATCTGGCAGTGGATGTCACGGCAGCGCGGCTGACGGCAGGCGCACCACGCAGGCGCGCGGCGCGCCGAAGGGCTCCAGCACCGCCTCCTCGCCGAGCACGCCCCGGATCACGCCGGCGTGCAGCCCGCACATGGCGTCGGGCTGCGGCCCGACAAGTTCCAGGAACGGGCAGGTGTACAGGTGGATCTCTCCGGCGTGCCGCCGCGGCCCGAACCCCAGGCGGTCCAGGACCGTCACCAGCCCCGCCACCGGGTCCGCGGAAGCCGGCCCGGCCGCGCTCAGCTGCCGGCCCCAGTCGCGGCCGACCTCGCCCGCGCGGCTGCGGCCCTCGGCGTCGCGCGGCAGGTGCTCGAGCAGCGCGGCGGCGAGGGCCCGGTACGGCCCCGGGGCCGGATCCGCCGCGGCCGCCCGGTACCGCCAGGCCGGCCGCCCGGGCTGCCCGCCGCCGTCCCGGGCCTTGACCAGCAGGCCGGCCTCGACGAGCCGTTCCAGGTGGGCGCGCGTGGTGTTCAGGTGCTGGCCGGTGCCCGCGGCCACCTCGCCGGCGGTCAGCCCGCCCGCGGCCTCGCGCACCCGCCGCAGGATCGAGACCCGGCTGGCCGACCCGAGCGCGCGATGCCGGGGCGTGTCGATCGTCTCGCCGCTGGGCCCTTTCCACGGGGTTTCCATGGTGTTAGACGTTATAACGTCAGATGACGTCAAAACCAGGGACCCGGGAGCGCGCCATGTCACAGTCCGACCAGTCCGCCGCGGCCGCCATCGTCCGCCACTACGCCGAACTGTCCGCCGCACTCGGCGAGCTGGCCGCCGAGCTGATCATCGCGGCCGAGATCGGCGGCCTCCGGCCGGCCTACACCGCCCGCGACGCGCTGGTCGGCTGGGTGCGCGCCGAGCTGCTGCCGCACGCGTTCGCCGAGGAGGAGGCCCTGTACCCGGCCGCCGCCCGGCAGCCCGCGGGCCGGCTGCTGGTCGAGGGCATGCTCGCCGAGCACCAGGCGATCGCCGCGCTGGTCGACGAGCTGGAGACCGCCTCGTCGCCGGTGGTGGCGGCCGCGGCGGGCCGGGCGCTGCGCGCGGTGTTCGAGGCGCACCTGGCCAAGGAGAACGAGCTGGTCGTGCCGCTGCTGGCCGAGGCGCCCGGCGTCGACCTGGTCGGCCTGCTGGCGGGTATGCACGAGCTCATCGGCGAGGCCGAGGCCCCGGCGTCCGGCGGCTGCGGCTGCGGTGGCTGCGGCTGCGGCGGCGGCGATGTCCAGGTCCAGGTCACGGCCGGCCCGGGCCCGGAGTGACCGCCTCGACGCCGTAGGTGCTGGGGTGGTGACACAGCCCGCGTTCGCCCGCCGGTCGCTGTTCCTAGTGTCCTAGGATGGCTTACGCGCTGTGATGTCCAGCAGAACACAGGACGTGGGTCTGCGGGTCGCGGGTTCCGGACGCCGATCGTCCGGAACCGTCGGTACGGTCCTCGCCATGGCTATCGCACGTTATCCGGGTCTCGTGATCGACTGCCCCGATCCGGGGGCGCTCGCCCGCTTCTACGGGACGATGCTCGACTGGAAGGTCGACGTCACCGAGGACTGGGCCCACATCCAGGCGGAGTACGGCCACACCATCTCGTTCCAGCGGGTCGAGGGGTTCTCGGCGCCGGACTGGCCGGGGCAGGAGCACCCGCAGCAGATGCATGTCGACGTGACCGTCGACGATCTCGACGAGGGTGAGGCCGCGGTGCTCGCGCTCGGAGCGTTGAAGGACAAGCATCAGCCCGGTACGACCTTCCGGGTCTTTCTGGATCCGGCGGGTCATCCGTTCTGCATCTGTCTGCCGTAAGTGTGTACTGAGCCTTGTGGCTCGCCGCCGGCACCTTGAGGTCACCATTGTCATCGCCGCGCAGTGCGGGCTGGCGGCGGCGCTCTCGTGGATGGCGGCGCACCGGCTGTTCGGTGTGGCGATGCCGGTGTTCGCGCCCACCGCGGCGGTCGGCACCATCGTGGCCGCGCTCGGGCAGCGGGCGCGGCGCACGGCGGAGCTGCTCGTGGGGGTCGCCGGCGGCATTCTGGTCAGCGACGCGAGCAGTACGACCGCATCCGGGCGGCAGCCTGCGAGGTGGCGCGGCTGGCGGGGCGGGCCGACCGCGCCGGCGGCCTGGGGCCGTTCGGCGAGGGCATGGTGACGCGGCTGGCGACGATCGCGAGCGATCTGATCCGCGGTACGGGCGGCGGTCCGGCGACGGCCAACCGCATGGTCCGCGAGGCCGCCGCGATGTGAGTCAGGCGAGGGCGGCGCTCTTGCGGTCGGCGTACTCGCGCTCGGTCAGCAGTCCGGAGGCGTTGTCGTCGGCGAGGCGCTGCAGCACGGCGAGCCGGTCGGCGGTGCCGGGCTCGGCGATCGCGGCCCGGAGGCGGTCGTACTCGGCCTGGGTGAGCACGCCGGTGTCACGCAGCCGGCGCAGGTGGGCCCGGGGCGTGCCGGTTCCCGGATTGCGGCGCCGCCGGAGGAGTTCGCCGACGCCGAACGCGAGGCCCATCGGGATGAAGACGCCGCTCATGATGTATGCGCCGGAGCGTATGTCGGCCGCCATCGAGTCCTGCACGGCGGCCTTGATGAGCACGACCAGGCCGAGGCCGGCGAACCCGAGGGACCACAGCAGTTGCCCGGTGCCGGGTTGGGCGAGGCCGTGTCGGCTCAGGACGATTCCGGTGACCCACAGGAGGGTGGCGCCGATGAGCAGCAGGGTCCACCACATGGTGCCCGGGGGGCAGGTTCGGGTGCTGACGTAGGGGCCGCCGGAGCTGCAGCTACCGATGTTGAGCATATGATTCAGCCCGGCCGCGAGCAGGACGAGACCGGCCAGCCCGGCCACCATGCTCAGGGCGTCCCGCACCCTCGGTGTCATGCGGCGAGGGTCGCATACCGGGGTGCGGGAGCGCGCTGTCCGATTGGCGACCGCTATTCGAAGAACTTGAGTCCGAAGCCGGTGTCCGTGGTGGCGCCGGGGACGTTGGCGCGGCGGTACGTCACGCCGCCCCACCAGACGGCACCGGAGCGGCGGATGCGGGGCATGGCCGCAACATCTCCCAGCCCATGCATGCCTGTCAATAGAAGTCCACCAAACGGTAAGGTTCCCTTAACGAAGCATCGATGGGCTCGGGCCATGAAGCGTTTCGTCGCGCTGGCCCTCGCGCTGGCGGTGGTCGCCGTCCCCGGCACCGCGCAGGCGCACGGCCCGGCCCAGCCCGTCCCCAACTACACGACCAAGACGCCCTACGAGCCGCAACAGCGGCCCCGCGAATACCAGCCGGCCCCGCGCGGTTTCGTGCCGGTCTTCACCGAGAACGTCGCCCGGCACGGCTCGCGGGCCATGTCCGACAGCGACGACGGCGACGCGGTCCTGGCCGTGCTGCAGCGGGCCCAGGCCGGGCAGGGCCTGACCGGGCTCGGCGCCGGGCTCGTCCCGCAGGTGCAGGCGCTGCTCGCGGCCGGGGCCGCGGTCGGCTTCGGCAACCTCGCCGGCCTCGGCCGGCAGGAGCAGCGCGGGACGGCCCTGCGGATGGAGGCGCGGCTGCCGGGGCTCTTCGCCGACATCGCCGCCCGGCACCGGCCGATCGAGGTGCAGACCTCCGGCGTGACCCGCGCGGTGGACAGCGCGAACGCGTTCACCGGCGGGCTCACCGCGGGCAACCCGGCCCTGGCCGGGCTCGTCCAGGCTCCCGTCACGAACAAGGATCTGCTGTACTTCCACAAGCAGCCGCAGAACGCCGACTACCAGGCCTATGTGGACGGTGACCCCGACCTGGCGGCCGTGCTCGCCGGCATCGAGGGCCGCCCGCGCACCGCCGAGGTCGCCCGGCACGTCGTGTCGCGGCTGTTCACCCCGGCCTTCGCCGCGAGCCTGTCCACCGGCGAGCAGACGTCCTTCGCCCGGTCGCTGTTCGAGTTGTACTGCGCGCGCCCGGACCTGCGCGTCGAGGCGCCCGGCGTGGATCTGGCCCCGTTCCTGTCCGCGGCCGACGTGGCGTGGCTGGCGTACCTCGACGACGCCTCCGAGTTCTACGAGAGCGGCCCCGGGTTCGCCGGGCGCACCATCACCTACGCGATGGCCCGGCCGCTGCTCGACGACCTCTTCGCGCAGGTCGAGGCGGAGGCGGCCGGCACCAGCGCCAAGGGTGCGGTGCTGCGGTTCACGCACGCCGAGGAGATCGAGCCGCTGGCCGTGCTGCTGCAGCTGCCGGGCAGCACGAAACAGGCCCCGCGGGAGCGGCCGTACACGTACGACACCAACCCGTGGCGCGGCGCGAGCGTCGCCCCGATGGCCGCGAACATCCAGTGGGACCTGTTCGCGAAGGATGGGGTGTACCTCGTGCGCATGCTCTACAACGAGCGTGAGACCGGGTTCCCGCCGTCGTGCCGCCCGATCGCGAAGGGCAGCGTGTTCTACCGGCTGACCGAGCTGCGCCGCTGCTTCAACCGCTGAGCTGCCTGCTCAGTCGCGGCCTCGCCGCAGCTGGGTGAACACGGCCTCGCCGAGGGGTTCGGCGAGGGTGTAGCGGAAGTCCGCGGGCGCGCCGCCCGCGAAGAGCCGCTCGCCCTCGCCGGCCACGACCGGGAAGGTGATCAGCCGGTACTCGTCGACGAGGTCGGCGGCCGCGAGGGCGTGCACCAGGCTCAGGCTGCCGATCACGACGATGTCGCGGCGGGTGCGCTCGTCCTTGGCCCAGGCGATCGGGTCGCCGTCGATCGCGGCCGAGTTCGGCCACGCGGCGGCGTCGATGCCGGTGCCGGTGGCGACACGCTTCTGCGTGGCGTTCATGACTTTGGCGTACTCGCTGTCCCGGCCCGGCCACAGCCGCGCGAACTGCTCCCAGGTGCGCCGGCCGTAGAGCTGCACGCCGTGCTCCATGCGCTCGGCGAGCCGGAACTTGTCGTCGGTGACCGGCCCCGAGCCGAACCGGAACGCCCAGCCGCCGTAGCTGGTACCGCCGCGCCCGTCCGGGTCGGAGACCACGCCGTCGAGCGTGGTGAACTGGATGACGATGATGTCGCCCACCGTTGGGCTCCCCTCCGCTGTGCGGGCGGCGCCGGTGCGGCCGCCCTCACCCACCACGTACCGGCGGTGGCCGGCGAACTCATCGCTCCCGCCGGGAAAATGTTTGTAGGCTGCCCGGCGTGACGGAGTTCGAGGCGTTCCGCGGTGACCTGCTGGCGCACTGCTACCGGATGCTCGGGTCGTTCCACGAGGCCGAGGATCTGGTGCAGGAGACGCTGCTGCGCGCCTGGCGGGCCGCCGACCGGTTCGACCCGCAGCGGGCGTCGGTGCGCACGTGGCTGCACCGCATCGCCACGAACGCGTGCCTCAACGCCCTGGAGGGCCGGGCCCGGCGGCCCCTGCCGAGCGGGCTGGGCCCGGCCGGCGACGATCCGCACGCGCCGCTCACGCCGAGCCTCGACGTGCCGTGGCTGCAGCCGTTCCCGGACGACCCGGCGGCCACCCTGGAGCAGCGCGCCGGGCTGCGGCTGGCGTTCGTCGCGGCGCTGCAGCTGCTGCCGGCCCGGCAGCGGGCGGTGCTGCTGCTGCGGGAGGTACTGCAGCTGCCGGCGGCCGAGGTCGCCGAGGCCCTCGACACCAGCGTCGCGTCGGTGAACAGCAGCCTGCAGCGGGCCCGGGCCACGCTGCACGCGGCCGCCCCGGCCTGCGAGGACCTGCGCGACCCGGCCGACCCCGGTGAGCGGGCCGTGGTCGAGCGCTACCTGGCCGCGTTCGAGGCGGCCGACGTGCCGGGCCTGACGAAGCTCCTCGCCGACGACGTGATCATGGAGATGCCGCCGGTGGACCTGTGGCTGCGCGGGCGGGAGCACTACGGCACGTTCATGGAGCGGGTCTTCGCCATGCGCGGGCCGGGCTGGCGGCTGCGTCCGGTCGCGGCCAACGGGGGGCCGGCCCTGGCCGCCTACGCGCCGGACCCGGCCGGCGGCGGGGTGCGGGCCCACTCGCTGCAGGTGCTGACCGTGCGCGGCGGCCTGGTCCGGTACAACGTCACCTTCGCCGACCCGTCGGTGTTCACGGCGTTCGGGCTGCCGTCAGCGGTCGAGCGGTGCTGAGCGGGCCCACGGTCGAGCGGTGCTGAGCGGGCCCACGGTCGAGCGGTGCTGAGCGGGCCCACGCGGCCTTCACGGCATTCGGGCCGCCGTCAGCGTCCGGGCCGCGTTGACCAGGCCGACCATCCCGCCGGTGACGCCGTCGACGATGCATCGCGCAGGCGGAGCCACTCCTCGGCGATGACCTCGACGACGTGGGGCGAGAGCCGGCCGATCACCGGCAGGGCGACGGTCCAGCGGCCGAGGGCCAGGCATTCGGCGGCGAGGCGGCGCCCGTCGGCCGGGGGCACCAGCTCCGCGAGCCCGGCCAGTGCGTCGGCCCGGCGGTCGACGTTCGCGATCGACCGGGCGATGTCCTCGGCGGCCCGGTGGTTGCCGGCGGCCACGGCGCCGTCGAACCGGCGCTGCTGCTCCAGATCGAAGTGCGATCCGCCGGCCGGCGCGGCGGTGAAACGCGGCCGGCTGTCGTCGCCGGCCCGGCGGACGTCGGCGGCCGCACGATCGCGGGCGTCCGGATCGGCGATCAGTTCGGCGTACCGGCTCGCCCGGCCGAGGTCACCGGCCGTGACGGCGGCGCCCACGAGGTCCCCGAGCGTCCGGCCCGGCCACGCGGCGCCGGTGATGGCCACGGCCACGGCCTCGGCGCGGTCGTCGTGCCCCAGCGCGAACCACGCCAGGGCGACATCGTGCAGGACCCGGCCGACGCCGTCGGTGAGCTCGGCGCGCCGGGCGGTGCCCGCGAGCCGCTGGGCGACGTACTCGCAGTTGCGGGCCAGGTCCTTGGCCTGGTCGAGATCGGCCGCGGCGGCCGCGGCCCGGGCGGCGGCGAGCAGCGCGGCGGCCCGGTCCCCGTCGTCGGCGAGCCGGGCGATGAACAGCCGTGCGGCGTCGTAGGCCCGCCGGCGGGCGGCCCGTTCGCCGAGGTCGTGCAGGAGACGGGCGAAGGCGCCGTCGCCGCTGATGGTGTCGGCGAGCGTGCCGGCGACCGTGAACCGGCCGGCCGCCGCGGCCTGGCCGGCCAGCATGCCGATCGCGGCGACCCGCGCCGTGGGGTTGCGCATGAGCCCGACGGCCCGGACCGCATGGTCCTCCCGGCCCGCCTCGAGCAGCAGGGTCGCGGTTCGCTGGTGCTCGGGGGCGAACTCCGCGAGCACCGCGGATCGCAGGTCCAGGTCCGGCATCCCGTCGGCGATCTCCACGGCCGAGGCCAGCAGCGCCAGCGCCGCCTCGCCGTCGTCGGCGGCCAGCTCGGCCGCGTGCCCGGCGGCGGTCTTCGCGGCCAGGGTGAGCATCCGCATGCGGTACGCCGGGTCGGGGAGGCTCATGGCTACGGCCCGGGCCCGTCCGTGGCGTCCGTGGCGTGCGAACAGGCCGAAGAGATCCCGCCAGAGCATGGTCGCCTCGGTGGAGTCGCGAAGCTGCAGCGCGATCGCGGCCGCCTCGTCGAGCCGCCCGGCCGCGGCGGCCGCGCGCCCGACGGCGGCCGTGCGGCCCTGGGCGCCGGTGATGAGGTCGATGATGGGCCGGGCGTTGTCGTACGAGTCCCGCGCCGCCACCGCGACGGCCGTGTCGGCGAGCGCGACGTCCCGGGTCCGGGAGAGCCCGACGCCGGTGAAGAGCGCCACGGCGCCGGCGTAGTCGCCCTTCGCGGCGACCGCCGTGGCCAGGGCGAGCGCCGCGGAGTCCCGGTAGACCGGGTCGCGGATGTCGTCCAGCAGGCGCGGCCACCCGTCCGTCGATCCGTGTTCGGCCGCGAGGACGATGATGCTGCGCAGGCGCTCGTCGGCGGAGTACCCCGGCAGCCGCCGGACGACCGCCGCCGCCTCCTGCGGATCGCCGGCCACGGCCGCGGCCTGGCCCAGCATCTCGAGGAGCTCCCGCTCGGTCGCCGACGCCCACCGCCCCTTCCGCCCGAGCCCGCCGTCGAGGGCGTCGGCGGCCTCCCGGGCCATCGCGACCGCCCGGTCGCCCCGCCCGGCCCGGCCGAGTGCGGCGGTCAGCTCGCTGAACAGCCGCGATCGTACGGTCGAGTCGCCGACGAGCTCCGGCAGCAGCGCGGCCTCGTCGAGCTCGCCGAGGTCGACGGCCAGCCGGAACACGTCGGCGATCGCCGTGGTCAGATCGTCGGGTCGGGTGTCCCAGGGCCACCGGCGCACGGGCGGCGCGAGGGCGTCCCGGTGCGGCGGCAGGGCGCATCCGCGGATCAGCGCGACGCTGTGCGGCAGGTCCCGGGCGGCGACGGTCGCGCGTGACAGGCTCAGGAACGTCGCGCCGATCCGGTCGCGTTCACCGGCGGTCCGGATGAGCTCCTCGGCCTGCTGCGCCAGGTCCGTGGCCCAGGCGTGCTCGCCGGCGACGGCGGTCGCCCGGGCCAGCCGGGCCAGCGCGTGGGCCCGCTGGCGGCGATCCTCGATCGAGCGGACGACCGACCACGCCTCGTGGGCCAGGGAGAGCGCCAGCCGCTGCTCGCCGAGCTCGGCGGCCACCTCCACCAGGTCGGCGATCGCGCCGCTCTTGACCGGAGCGTCGGTGATCGCGGCGATGGCCGGCTCGGCGGCGGCGAGCAGCGTCGCCGCCGGCCGGCCGTCGTCGATGCTGCCGGCCAGGCGGGCCAGCGCAATGGTGGCCCGGGCGCGCCGCTGCGGGTCGTCGATCCCGGGCAGCCTTCGCCGGACCTCGCCGGCGATCTCGCCGGCCACCGCGGGGCTCGCCGCGTAGTAGGCGGCGGATGCGAGCACGGCCGGCCCGGCGCCCCCGAGGAGCTCGGTGGCCAGCGCCCTCGCCTCGGCCCAGGCGCCGATCGCGGCGTTGGCCCGCACCAGCGCCCCGGCGGTGTCCTCGTCGGCCCCCGGCCGGCCGCCGGGGTGCGGGCCGGCGGCGAGGAACAGTGTTCGCTGGCTGCGGTCGGCGAACGCCCGGGCGAGCCGGTCGTCCCCGACGTCGGCCATGGTGGCGGCGGCGATCGCCAGCGCCCGGGCGCGGGCCTGCGCCTCGGTGATCGCGTGCGCGGCGGTGGAGCTGTTCTGGGCGAGGGCGACGGCGGCTCGGTGCTCGTCGAGCAGCTCCAGCACGTGGACCAGGTGCTGGATGAGCGCCACCTTGGTGCCCGCGTCGGCGACCTGGTCCAGCGAGCCGATGCCGTGCTCGACGAGGATGCGCGCCCGCTGATGCTCGCCTCGCGCGGCCAGCTGCTCGGCGACGAGCGACACCGCCCGGCACTGGCGGGCCGGATCGCCGATGCTGCGCGCGACGGCCTCCGCTCGGACCGGGTTGCCGAGGTGTACCCACACCGAAGGCAGATCCTCCGGGAGATGGGTACTCCGCGCGGCCAGATCCTCGCGGTGCAGGGCGAGACGAGCGGCGGTGAGCAGGTCGGGATCGGGCCGGGTGCAGACCAGCGCCTCGGCGGCCGTGATCTCGGCGACGGCCAGCGCGTCGCCGCCCGTGACGTCCAGCATCCGGTCGTGCCGCACCGGGTCGATCGCCAGGCGCACCAGGCGGTCGACGTCGGCGCCGTCACGCAGCATTCGCGGGTAGCCCCGCAGCAGGTAGGCCGGCGTCGCCCCCGGCCAGCCCTGCCCGCGGTAGTGATCGCACCACTCGTGGACGCGGTCGCGGTAGCGGCCGAGCTGCTCGTCGCCGAGGTGCTCCAGGGCGCTGGCCCGCAGCGTCTCGTGCGTGAAGAGGAAGACCCGATCGTGCCGGCTGCTCTCCGGGTCCGGCCGTCCCGCGATCGTGCGCCCGACCACCCCCGCGAAGAGCGCGTCGAGATCGCCGCGCGCGCGGCCGGTGAGATGTTCGAGGTCCGCGCGGGTCAGCCCGCCCCCGCAGGCGGCGGTCAGGCCGATGACCTCACGCGCGAGGACGTTGCGGCCCGAGGCGTCCGGCGCCAGGATGCGATCGAGCTCCTGCCGGGCCAGCTCGGACTTGCGGCGGGCGTGCGGCGAGTCGGCGAGCGCACGGATCGGGGCGGACCGCAGCGGATGGTCCTCCGGGACGTCACCGGGCAGCTGGGGGTCGGGGCGGCTCGACACGATCACCCGCAGCCGCGGGTCGGGCCGGCGGGGCAGCAGCGACGCGACGCTGGCCAGGCCGGACAGCGGGTCGACGCCGCAGTCCTCGTCGAGCCCGTCCACGACGAGCACGAGCCGGTTGCCGGAGCGGGACGCCTTGGCGACCGCCTCCGACAGCCAGCGCCGGCGCAGTCCGTCGCGCGCGGACGGCAGGACCACCGACGGCGACCGCTCGTTGATGATCGCGGCGAGCTGGTCGAGCAGAGCGTCCGTGTATGCGGAGCTGTCGGCCTGGGCGGCCAGCCGGGCGGTCACGAAGAACGACAGAACCCAGGTCCGGGGCGGCGGATGCAGCGTGAACCAGGACATGAGCGCCGTCTTGCCGGCGCGGGCGTCAGCCCGCCACCAGACGTATGCCTCCTCGCCCGCGCAGAACGCGGCGAGCTCCGCAAGCTCCCGGTCCCGGTCGAGCAGCTCCGGGGGAGCGATCTCGTGGATCTGCTCGACGTAGTTCGAACGCAGCCACCAGTCGGGCGGGCCGGCCGGCGACTGGTTCGCCTCCAGCAGCGCCCCGCGGTACAGCCGCAGGCCCTTCGCGATCTCGTCGCTCGTGCCGCCGAGCGCTTCGAGCAGCTGCGAGGCCTGCCGGTCGTCGGTCGGCAGGGTCAGGCCGCGCAGCATCATGCCGACCCGCGTGGCCGCGCTCAGGTTCATCCGGGGCGCGATCGTGCGCTGGCTCGGCATCCCGTCCGCCCGGTGCAGGTGGTCCAGGCAATCGAGCCAGGCGCGCCGCGGTCCGGAAGGTGGCCAGGCCGCCCGATCGATCGGCTGACCTCGTCCCATCGACGCTCCCGCGGTCGCTGCAGGGTGCTGTCCACTGGTCGTCCACTGCCCGTCCTGTCCGGAATCGGGCCGGGCGCTGCTCAGACCATGTTCGTCCGGCCAGTCAAGCAGGTCAGCACGCGAGAGTACACGCACTCCCACCGACGGGGTCACACGCTTGGGCGGCGCCGGCGGCCCGGCCGGCGCCCTCGACTCCCGCAGTGAGGAGACTCCGATGTACCTGCAACAGTGGCTCGACCTCGGCGAAGAGGTGCTCCGGTTCGCCACGACCGGATTCGCGCTCACGCTGGCGGTGCTCGGGCGGCGGTCGCGTCCGCAACGCCCCGGCCGCCGGGCCGATTCCTTTCGGCGCCGCCGCCGGTCTACACCGGCATGGATGACATCTACACGCTGGACAGCTTCTACCGGCGCAGCAACGGCCTCTCCCAGGCCGACCCGCCGCTCACCTTCGAGCAGCGCCGGGTCGTCGACTCCCACTGGGGCGACGTGACGGCCGAGCCCGGCGGCGTCGACTACACCGAACGCGAGCTCGGCGGGGTGCCCGTGCTCTGGGCGGTGCCGCGGGACGCCGCGCCGGACCGGGTGCTGCTGTGCCTGCACGGCGGCGGGTACGTCGGCGGCTCGATCTACACCCACCGCAAGCTCTACGCGCACCTGGCCAAGGCCGCCGGCGTCTCCGCCGTGCTGCCGTCCTACTCGCTGACCCCCGAGCGGCAGTACCCCACCCAGCTCGACGAGGTGACCGCCGTCTACCGGGCGCTGCTGGAGCGGTACGAGCCCGGGCACGTCGCGGTCACCGGCGACTCGGCCGGCGGTGGGCTGACGCTCTCGGTGCAGCTGCGGGCCCGGGCCGAGGGCCTGCCGCTCGCCGCCGCGCTCGTGCCGATCTCGCCGTGGACGGACATGACCCAGAGCGCCGCGTCAATCGTCACGAACCGGCCCACCGACCTGCTCTTCGGCGACCCGTACCCGATGTCCATCGACGGCCTCGTCGCCATGCTCCTGCCCGAAGGGGTGAAGCCCGACGACCCGCTGGTCAGCCCGCTCTTCGCGGACCTGTCCGGCCTGCCGCCGATGTACGTGCAGGCGGGCGGGGCGGAGATGCTGCTCGACGACGCGGTACGGCTGCAGCGGGCCGCTCACGAGCACGGCGTCGAGGCCGAGCTGGACGTGACCGCGGGGGAGCAGCACACGTTCCAGATGTCGGCCGGGCGTAGCGCGGCGGCGGACGCGGCGATCGCTCGCGCGGCGGCCTGGCTCCGGGTCAAGCTGGGACTGTGACCGACGACCGGGAGGCGTTCACGGCGCGCGCCGAGCCGCTGCGCCGTGAGCTCCTCGCCCACTGTTACCGCATGCTCGGCTCGCCGGACGAGGCCGAGGACGCGGTCCAGGAGACATACCTGCGCGCCTGGCGGGCCTACCCGCGGTTCGAGGAGCGGGCGTCGATGCGCGTGTGGCTGTACCGCATCGCCACCAACGCCAGCCTCGACGCGCTCGACAACCGGGCCCGGCGGCCGCTGCCGTCCGGGCTCGGCGCGCCCGCCGACGACCCGCACGCCCCGCCCGGCCCGGCGGACCTGGACGTGCCGTGGCTGCGGCCCATCCCCGACGCGCTGGTCACGCCGGAGTCCGCGGACCCGGCGGTCGTCGCGGCGGCCCGGGCCAGCCTGCGGCTCGCGCTCGTGGCCGGGCTGCAGTACCTGCCACCGCGGCAGCGGGCCGTGCTCATCCTGCGCGAGGTCCTCGGGTTCCCGGCGGCCGAGGTCGCCGAGATGCTGGGCTTGTCGGTCGCGGGGGTCAAGAGCCTGCTGCAGCGGGCCCGGGCCCGCCTCGACGAGGTGGCCCCGTCGGAGGACGACGCCGACCTGGCCGAGCCCGCCTCGGCCGCGGAGCATCTGCTGCTGGAGCAGTACATCGCCGCCTTCGAACGCAGCGACATCGAGATCCTGGAGCGGGCCCTGCGGGCCGACGCGTCGCTGGAGCTGCTCCCGTCGCGGACCTGGTTCGCGGGCAAGGCCACGTGCGTGCCCTATCTGCGCACGGTGCTCGGCGCGCCCGGGGACTGGCGCCTGACGCCGACGCGCAGAAACGGACAGCCGGCGGCGAGCGTCTCGTACCGCGGCGTGCCGTTCGGGGTGGCCGTTCTGACCATCACGACGACGGGCATCCGGCGGATCGTCGCGTTCGGCTTCCCCGAGCTGGCGACGCCGCCGTGAGCGCTATCGTGCCGTGAACGCGGCCGGGGCCTGCCCGTACGCGGGGGGCAGCCTCGGCCACGCCAGCGGCGCGCCGTCGAGCCGCCCGGGCGGGGCGATGCCGCTCCACCCGTTGCCGAGCCCGACCCGGTAGGCGTCGGGGTCGACGGGCGCCCCGGCCCGGCCCGCGGGTTGTTCGAGCAGCCACCGGGCGGTACGGGCCAGGGACACCGACACGTGCGCGCCCTCGCCGGTGGCGAGCGCCCGGAGCACCCCCGCCGCCAGCAGGTACCCGGTCGCGTGATCGAGCAACTGGCACGGCAGCGCACCGGGCCGCTCCCCGTCGGGACTGCACCTCCAGCCGATGCCGGTCGCGACCTGCACGAGACTGTCGAAGCCCCGGCGATTTCCCCATTCCGCTTCGGTACCCCAAGCGGACAGCGTCGCCACCACCGTCCCCGGATACCGCTCGGCGATCTGATCCGGGTCGAGCCCGAGCCGGCGCATGGCCCCGGGCCGGTACCCGGTAACGATCACATCGGCGTCGCCCGCCAGCCGGTGGAGCGCCTCGGCCCCGCCCGGCGTGGCGGCGTCGAGCAGCGTACTGGCCTTGCCGATGACCCCGTCGACGGCGTGCAGCGGCAGCTCGGGCCGGTTGGGGTCATCGACGCGCAGCACGTCGGCGCCGAGTGCGCCAAGCATCCGAGTCCCGACCGGCCCGGCGATGACCCGGGTGAGGTCGAGCACCCGAGGCGTCGCCCGCGGCTCCCGGCGCCCGCCGGTCGGCCAGATCCCGATGAGCGGCCCGTCATCGCCGCCGCCGCGTTCACCGTGCGCCTGTTCGTTTCGGTGCACGGCGTCGGCGGGTCGGGCGGACTCGACCACCGCTCGTTCGGCGTGTTCCTGTTCGGTTGTGCGCGCGGCGTCGGCGAGTCGGCCGGATTCGGCCGCTGCTCGCTCGGCGCGCCATTGTTCGGTTGTGCGCGCGGCGACGGCGAGTCCGCCGGACTCGTACACCAACCGCTCGACCTCCAGCGCCGGCCGCTCGGCGATCGCGTGCTCGATGTCGTCGCCGAGTGCGCGTACGAGCGCGGCCCGGTGCCACGGATAGTTCGCGTGGGTGCGCACCCAGCCGTCGGCGGCCCGCCACAGCCGCGACAGCGGGGCGAATCCCTCGATGCCCCGCCCGGCCGGATCGCGTAACAGCGTCTCGCTGCGCACCGCCGCCGCCACGTGCGCAGGGTCCAGCGTGACCTCCGGCCGGCGCCCGCCGCGCGCCTCGGCCAGGTCCGCGGCCGCGTCCAGGCATGCGGACACGGCCGCCAGTGCGCATTCGTCCACTGCGAGCGGTGCTGTGTCCATTCGCTCATTGTGCGTTCACGACTTCCGGTCCGAACGTGAGCGACCTTCGTGGGCGCGGTGTTCCTGATCACCGGAAGGCCGTTCCTGCGGGTCGGTGGCGGAGCCGGACGCGCTGTTCCGGATTACGGACACGCCGTTGCGTTGGTCGGCAAGCAGTGACGTGCGCGCTCGGAACGGGACCTCAGATGTGGGTGAGTCCTGGGCGGCGTCGCCTTGCTGATCATTGGTCGTGTGCCGTGGCCGGAGATGCACCGGCCGCCGCTGCCGGATCGCTGTCCGCCGCCGCGGCGGGCTCGTCGTCGACCGGCGCCGGCGGCATCGGGAAGGCGTAGCAGCGGATCCCGACCTCGCGGGTGTCCGCCTCCGGGTCGGGGTGCAGCAGCCGGTACCGCGAAACGAGCTCTCGGTATTCGACCGCAAATCGCGCCACCTCGTCGGCGCGCAGGTGCGCGACGACGCGCTGGCCGTAGCCCCAGGCGCCGAACTCGGCGCGGTGCGTGTCCGCCCAGGCCAGCAGCTCCTGCTCGCTCTGTCGCCGCGCTTCGAGGCGGCCCGGCAGCGCCCATCGGCCGTCGCGCCGCCGTTGGACCAGGCCGAGCCGGGCGCCCTGGTGCAGCCGCGCGGCGACGAGGGCTTCGTCGGCGCCGATCTCCTCGGCGGCCGTGCGCACGTCCGTCGGTCCGAGCCGGTCCAGCGCCTGCACGGCGCGCTGGAACCACGGGTCGCCGCGCAGCCGCAAGTGGCGTCGCATGAGTCGTTCGGTGCGCACGTCCCCGCTGATCAGCCGGCGGCCCCACCCGAGCAGCAGGAGGCCGAACGGCACCTCGACCAGCATCGCCGGCAGCAGGCTCGCGGCCTCGTCGGCCGAGCCCCAATCGAGCGCCACGTCGAACCAGGCGTCGCAGAACAGCAGCGCCGCACTCGCCGCGAGTAGCGGGACCGCCGCTCGATGCCGGCGCCGGCCGGACCAGACCCCGCCGGCGAAGGACACCACCAGCGCGGCGTCGAACCCGACCCAGGCCACCCGCCACTGCCCGGTCACGAACCGGTCCGGCAACGTCTGGGCCAGGTACAGGCTCCACGGCACCAGCAACACCGCGGCGACCGCAATGCTCAGCAACAGAATCCGGCGTCTCACCCGGCCGACGGTACGGGCCGGTGCCAAGGCCCGGATCGGGAATGCCAGTGTTGTTCGAGCGGTGTGCGAACGCGCAGCGGTCCTCAGCCGGTGGCGTGCTGTTCGAGCAGTGCGCGAATGCGCAGCGGCATCTCCTCGTTGAGCGAGATGACGGTACTCGTGCGCACGACGTCGGGCACCGCGAACAAGGCGTCCACGATGCGGTGCAGATCCTGCGTGTCGCGCGCCACCACCTTCAGCAGCAGGTCGGCGTCGCCGGTGGTCGAGTGGATCTCGATCACCTCCGGGATGTCGTGCAGCGCCGTGATGGACCGCCGGCCCTGCGGCTGCGACAGCGACACCGACACGAACGCCGTGAGCGCGCGGCCGAGCGACGCCGGGTCGACGCGGCGGCTGAAGTCGCGCAGTGCGCCCGCCGCGCGCATGCGTTGCAGCCGGGCGTGCAGGGTGTTGCGCGCCACGCCGAGGCGCTGCGCCAGGGCCAGGCTGGTGGCGTCGGGGTCGTCGTCGAGCGCGAGCAGGATCCGGGCGTCCAGGCTGTCCATTTGAGCATTCTGGCATGCGCGGCGAACACAAAGTTGCAATGTGCGCAGTCAGAACAGTGTCTGTTGCGCAAGCGCCAAGTGCGCGGCACGCTCGCCCCATGAGCGCGATGACGAGTACACCCGCAGTCCTCCGGCACACGCTCGTGGACGACGTGCTCGGCATCGTCACCGGCGCGTTCCTGGCGTCCGTGGGGCTCTTCCTGCTCGACGCGGGCGGGGCGGTCACCGGCGGCACCGCCGGGCTGGCGCTCCTGGCCGGGCGGCTGACCGGGTGGCCGTTCGCGATCGTGTACGTCGGTGTGACGCTGCCGTTCGTCGCGCTCGCCATCGCGCGCAAGGGCTGGCGGTTTGCTGTTCGTTCGGGCATCGCGGTCGGCCTGCTGGCCCTGTTCTCCCTCGGGCACCCGCACGTGCTGACGCTGCAGCACATCAACCCGGTG
Organism: Dactylosporangium sp. NPDC049140; assembly: GCF_040648435.1. Taxonomy (NCBI): domain Bacteria; kingdom Bacillati; phylum Actinomycetota; class Actinomycetes; order Micromonosporales; family Micromonosporaceae; genus Dactylosporangium; species Dactylosporangium sp. NPDC049140. The sequence goes on from NZ_JBEZDS010000043.1 coordinate 19,803, forward strand.
TACGCCGTGCTCGCCGGCAACCTCGCGGTCGGCGTCGGGCTGCTGGTGCTGTTCCGGCACCACTCGAGCCTCGGCGGGTTCAACGTCGTCGCGCTGGTGTGCCAGGAGCGGCTGGGCTGGCGGGCCGGGTGGGTGCAGCTCGCCCTCGACGGCTCGGTGATCGCGCTCGGGGCCCTGGTCGTGCCGGTGCACACGGCGCTGCTGTCCGCCCTCGGCGCGGTCGTGCTCAACGTCATCATCGCCCAGAACCATCGCCCGGGGCGCTACATCGCCGGTTGACCAAGCCGGTCCCGGGTCAGCGCAGCAGGTCGAGCAGGCCCGGGAAGCGGCGCTCCAGCTCCTCGTACCGCAACATCATCAGCCGCCGTGTCCCCTGCACCCGCGTGCGGATCAGCCCGGCGTCACGCAGCACCTTCACATGATGCGACAACGTCGACTTGCCGATCGTGAAGCCGCTGTCGCGCAAAACGTCGCTTCCGCACGTCCAGTCGCCCGATGCGTCCAGCGCGCGCACGAACGTGAGCCGGATCGGGTCGGCGAGCGCGCTCAGCACGCTGTCGATCGTCACCGACTCGAGGGCGGGCTCCATGACCTCACTCACGGAACCCACTCTAGCGCATGTTCGATCTGCGTCGTACTGTTCGATGCGAATCGAACCAAGCGAGGAGACGGACCCATGCAGGCGATCATCTACACCGAACACGGCCGCCCCGACGTGCTGCGCACCGTGGCGCGCGACCGGCCCGAGCCCGGCCCGGGCGAGGTGCGCGTGCGCGTCGCCGTGTCCGGGGTCAACCCGACCGACGTGCAGGCCCGCGCCGGCATCGGGCACCCCATGCAGTTCCCCGAGATCACCCCGCACCACGACGGCGCCGGCGTGATCGACGCCGTCGGCGCGGACGTCGACCCGGCCCGCGCCGGCGAGCGGGTGTGGCTGTTCATGGCCGCGGCCGGGCGTGCGGGCGGCACCGGCGCCGAGTACTGCGTGGTCCCCGCCGACCGGGCCGTCCCCCTGCCCGCCGGGATCGCCTTCGAGGCGGGGGCCGCTCTGGGTGTACCGGCACTGACGGCGCACCGCACGCTCACCGTCGCCGAGGACGGCCCCCGCCGCCTGGCCCCCGGGGCGCTGGACGGCCGCGTCGTGCTGGCCGCGGGCGGCGCCGGAGCCGTCGGGCACGCGGTGATCCAGCTCGCCCGCTGGGCCGGCGCCACCGTGATCGCCACCGTCAGCGGCCCGCAGAAGGCGCGCCTGGCCACCGCCGCCGGCGCGCACCACACGGTGCTGTACCGGGAGGGCGACCCGGCCGCCGCCATCCGTGCGGCCGCCCCGGACGGCGTCGACATCGTCGCCGAGGTGGCACTCGGCGCGAACCTGGCCTTGGACCTGGCCGTCCTGCGCACGGGCGGCACCATCGCGACGTACGCCAACGAGGGCGGCCACCCGGTCGACCTCGACGTCCGCCGCCACCTGGTCCTCAACACCCGGCTGCAGTTCCTGGTCCTCTACACCGCCGGTCCGCACGTGCGGGCCGCGGCCGTCGAGGACGTCGCCGCCGCGGTGGCCGGCGGGGCCCTGCCGGTGGGTGAGCCGCACGGCCTGCCGCTGCTGCGCTTCCCGCTCGCCCGCGCCGCCGACGCGCACCGGGCGGTCGAGGGCGGGGCCGCCGGCAAGGTCCTGCTGGACATCGACGCACCCGTATAACTGCCTCTTGCCGCCGGTGTCACGCTCCTCTATGTTAATAGAAAATCACATGTCCGGACCGTTCGGAACCTGTGTGTCCGGCCAACCGGGAAGCAGGCGAGCGAATGCAAAATCTCAGCCGAAGAGGCGTACTGACGCTCGGGGCCGCGCTCGGCCTGGCGGGTGCCGCGGTCCCCGCCAACGCGTGGGCGTGGTCCTCCGCCGGCTCGATCGCGGGGACGGACACGGTCACCGACCCGTGGGCGGTCTGGGACGACGCCACCGACCCGCTCGTGGCCTCGCTGCTGGACAACGGCCAGATCCCGGCGGTCAACACCGCGTTTCAGTCGTGGGTCGACAACGGCGACCCGCTGCCCGCGGGCCTGCCCGGCGCCCTCACCACCTACCTGCAGGACGTCAACCGGCTGCCGTCGTGGGCCGACCCCGTCAAGCTGGCCGCGGCGGCCAAGTTCAACAAGCGGATGAGTCTGTACCTGTTCCTGCTGTACGGCCTGGGCAGCGGGATCATGAGCACCGTCATCCCGCGCGAGGCCCGCAACGTGTACTACTCCGCCGGCGGCGCCGACATGAAGTCACGCGCGGCCAAGACCTTCACCTACGGCTACGACCTGAGCGCGGAGAACGCCTTCCTGCCGTCGGGTCACTTCGTCACCACCTCGAACAAGACGCGCCTGACCCACGCGGCGGTCCGCCACCTGCTGCCGAAGTCGGCGAAGTGGCGGTCGGTCACGGACAACCCGATCCCGATCAGCAACGGCGACATTCTGATCACCTTCCACAGCCTCGGCACGTTCGTGCACCGCAAGCTCAAGTCCTGGGGCATCCGGATGTCGGCCGCGGAGGAGGCCGCCTACCTGCACCAGTGGCAGGTCGGGCTGCACCTGCTCGGCGTGCGCGACGATTTCATCCCGGCGACCTGGGCCGCCGCCGACGACCAGTCGAACTACGTGCTGACGCCGCTGCTCGGCCCGACGTCCGAGGGCATCGACCTGGCCAACATCCTGCTCGGCCTGGTCGCGCAGGTCGACGGGGGGCTCACCCGGGGCATCCAGCGCGAGTTCGCGCGGTACGTGCTCAGCGACAAGATCGGCGACTGGCTGCGGCTGCCGCGGGACTTCGTCGCGCGGGGGCTGATCGAGGTCGGCTGGCCGGCGTACGTCGCCTTCCAGGAGGGGCTGTCACCGATCGTCCCGGCCGGGTTCGACGTCATCGACAAGCTCGTGCGTGGCATCGCGATGCTGTTCCTGAACAACGGCACCTCAGCGACGTACACCCCAATCACCATTCCGACCGGGAACCGGCCCGGCGCCTGAGTCCGGCGCCTGAGCCGGCCGCCCCGGCCTCAGAGCGTCAGCGCGGCGGTGACCAGAGCCGTCACCGTGTCCCGCCGGCCGGGCGCGTCCTGCCAGCGCAGGGCGCGCCCGGCCTCGACGACGACGCCGAACCCGGCGTGCACCAGCAGCCGGGCCTGGCGCGGGTCGAGCTCCGGGCGGACCGCGCGTAACTGCTGCTCCCACACGGCGATGTGCTCGCGCTGCGCGAGGATCAGTGGCCGCCGCAGGTCGTCGGGCAGGCCGGCGACCTCGGCCTCGGCGACGCTGGTGAGCGCGTTGTGCTCGAAGCAGTAGGCCACGTACGCCGCCGCCAGCGCGTCCACGGCCTCCCGCGGGTCGGTCACCCGGTGCAGGGTCCGGTCCACGGCCTGGGCCAGCAGCGCCGCCGCCTGCAGGCACGCGGCCACCAGGATGTCGACCTTGCCGGGGTAGTGGCGGTAGATCGCGGACGGGGCCAGGCCGACCGCCTGCGCGATCTGCCCGTTCGTCACGTTGGCGAACCCGTCCCGCGCGAACAGCGGGATGGCCGCGGCCAGGATCTCGGCGCGGCGGGTGCGCGGCACCGGCGGGGCGGGCAGCTCCACCGGCGGCGTGCCGCGCGCGGCCGCCGCCGGATCGGTGGCGGCCACGCGCAGGGCCGAAGTCAGCAGCAGCTCCTCGACCCGCCGCTGGGCGATCGACGTGTGGTGCATCGTGATCGACCCGATCGCGCCGAGCGCGGCCACGGCCCGCAGACGCTCGTCCGCCCCCGGGTGCTCGCGCCGCACCAGCCCCGTCACCCGCTCGACCACGTGCCCGAACTTCGCCCGGAGCACCTGGCGGTCGGCACGCTCGAGGTAGCGTGCCTCCCACCGGTAGAGGCCGCCCGACGTGCGGTGCGAGACCGTGACCCGGACGAGGGCGAGCAGCACGTCGGGCAGCGCGGCCTCGGCCGGCCACTCGTCGAGCACCTCGACGAGCTCGTCCACCATGCCGTTGGCGCACTCGGCGAACAGCGCGTACTTGTTCGGGAAGTGCCGGTACAACGCCGCCGCGCTGATACCCACCCCGGCCGCGATCTCCTCCATCGACGCCGCGTGGTACCCGCGCGCGCTGAACACCTGGCCCGCCGCCTCGACGATGATCTGCCTGCGGTTGTGCGGACGGGTCGCGGCGGCCGACCCCGCGGTCACCGGATCACTCGGGCAGGCGTGGACGGACACAAGGCCATACGTGCTAGTCAAGCACAGCACCGCGGCCGCCCCACCGCCTGTCGTTGGCTATCCGACGACGCCGGTCGCCGCGTCGTCGTCCGTCAACCGCCCCCACGGGCCGGGCGGTTTCTGCCAGGATCGGCACCGTGAAACGACTGGTGTCAATGATCGTGGCCGTCGCGCTCGCCGCCGTGGCCGGATGCGGCGGCGACAAGAGCGCCCCGGCCGCCGCGACCGAGCAGTTCACGCAGGGCGGCGGCAGCATGGAGCCGGGGATCAAGCCCGGTCAGGTCATCACGGCGCGCCGGGTCGCCGACTACACGCCGAAGCGGGGCGACGTCGTGCTGTTCCACCCGCCCGCGGACTGGTCGGCGAAGGACACGCCGATGCTCAAACGCGTCCTGGCCGTCGGCGGCGAGGTCGTCGCCTGCTGCACCCCGGCGGGCAAGGTCACCGTGAACGGGGCCGCGCTCGACGAGACGTACCTGGGCGAGGACGGCCCGCTCGACGCCCAGCCGGACCCCCGCTCCTGCCTGGCGCGCCGCTTCGGGCCGGTGGCCGTGCCGCAGGGCAGCGTCTTCCTCGCCGGCGACCACCGCGTGGCGTCGAACGACTCCCGTTGCCTCGGCCCGATCCCGGCCTCCGCGGTGTTCGCGGTCGTCGCCGGCTGACCGGCAACCGGGTCACGAGACGGAGTTGTTGTCGGGGACGTACAGGTTCAGGATCGTGTCGCGGTGCGTGAACCCGGCCCCGACGAGGGTGAGCCGGTAGTCGCCCTTGGCCTTCGGCGTGTCGATCGCGAGGCGGTGGTTGGGCGGAATGGTCAGGCCGGGGGAGCGCAGCCGGTCGGGTCCCTTCGCGCCCGCGTCGCAGTCGCCGCTGATGCCCAGGCAGATCGTGATCGGCGCGGCGGTGGTGTTGTAGAACGAGAAACGACCGTCGACCGAGGTGCTGTACCACTCGTAGCCGAACCCGTCCGCGACGATGTCCGCCTCGTCGTGCGGGGCGTAGAGCCCGAGCGCGAACACCCCGCCCAGAGCGAGCAGAGCGGCGGCACTGTACATCGGGACGCCCGACTCGGAGACGTAGCCGCGCACGACACAGACCAGCGCCGCGACGCCGAGCACGATCAGCAGCACGACGAGGCCGTGCACCCGCGCCGCGGTCCGGTACGGGCCCGCGCCCTCGTCGGCGGGCATGACCCAGCTCCAGCGGCAGAAGCACCCGGCGGTCGTGACGAGGATGGCCGCCGTGGCGAGCACGGCCAGACCGTCGTCGAAGAGCTCCAGGCCCTCCGTCAGCCTGCTTCTGCGCCTACCGGTTCCCATGGACCCACGGTATCGACCAAGGTCAAATGCACCACGGCGTCGGAGGTCTCCGGCCCCGGTAGCTGACACCCCGACCGCCCATTTTGCGGGCGCTCCGGTGTCGAAGATGGGCATGACCAAGACAACGATCACGACGACGCAGCGGTGGGTGCTCGGGCTCAGCGCCCTCGCCTCCTTCATGGTGGTGCTGGACCTGCTGGTGGTGGCCACCGCGCTGCCGTCGATCCGCCGCGACCTCGGGGCTTCCCTCGAGGACCTGGAATGGACCGTCAACGCCTACACACTCAGTTTCGCCGTGCTGCTGATGACCGGCGCCGCGCTGGGCGACCGGCTGGGCCGCCGCCGGATGTTCGCCGCCGGCTTGGTCCTGTTCGCGGCCGCCTCGGCCGCCTGCGCCCTCGCTTCGTCGGTCGGCGCGCTGGTGCTGGCGCGCACGGTGCAGGGCGCCGGCGCGGCAATGATCATGCCGCTGGCGCTGACACTGCTCAACACCGCCTTCCCGCCCGACCGGCGGGGCTGGGCGACCGGCGTGTACGGCAGCGTGACCGCGCTCGCCGTGGTGCTCGGTCCCGTTCTCGGCGGGGCGGTCACCGAGGGCATGGCCTGGCCGTGGATCTTCTGGATCAACGTGCCGATCGCCCTGCTCGCCGCAGCGCTGGTGGTCTTCCGAGTGCCGGAGAGCCGCGGCGGCGCCATCCGCGTCGACCTGGCCGGCCTGCTGCTCGGCGGCCTCTCGGCCACCGGCCTGGTCTGGGCGCTGGTCCGCGGCAACAGCGCCGGTTGGGGCAGTGCCGAGACGATCGGTGCCGCTGTACTGGGCGCGGGCACGCTGGTGGCCTTCATCGCATGGGAACGCCGGGCGCCGGTACCGATGCTGCCTCTGCGGCTGTTCGGGTCCCGGTCGTTCTCGGCCGGGAACACGGCGATGTTCTTCCTGAGTGCGACGACCACCGCGGCGATCTTCTTCACCGCGCAGTTGTTCCAGGTCGGCCAGGGCCTCGGCCCGCTCGCCGCCGGCTTGCGGCTGCTGCCGTGGGGAATACTGCCGGTGGTGCTCGCACCGTCCGTCGGGGCGCTGGCCGACCGGATCGGCGCCCGGAACCTGATCGCGCTGGGCGCGGCGGCGTTCGCGGTAGGCACGGCCGGTTTGGCGCTGACGGCCGTACCGCACGTGTCCTATCTCGTCTCGGTGATGCCGCTGCTGCTCAGCGGGGCCGGCCTCGGCGTTGCCATTCCGGCGGTCACGCGCTCGGCGGTTAGCCTGGTCGCGCCGCCGGACCTGGCCAAGGCGTCGGGCGCCTTCAGCACCATGCGCCAGCTGGGCGGCGCCTTCGGCGTCGCGATCGGCGGGGCGGTGTTCGCGCAGACCGGCGGGTACGGATCGGCGGCGCGGTACATCGACGGATACACGCCCGCCGTGCTGGTCGCGGCGGCGCTGGCCCTGTGCGCGTGTGCTGCCGGGCTGACCCTTCCCCGCACGGTCATGGCCGCGCCGAGCACACCGCCGCCACCGGCCGTCGAGCGGGTTTGATCGAGCCGCTGACCGCTGCGGCCTCGCCCGGGGTGGCGCCGACATGATCGCAGCACGGACTACCTGAGTCGTACCGATTCCGGCCAGCCCGGTTCTCCGTAGCGTTCCCGGCATGGAGCTGATCGAGACGTACCTCGCCATCTGGAACGGGACAGCGCCTCCCCAACGGCCCGCACGGGTGGCCGTGGTGGTGGTGCGGGTCACGCCGTCGCGGCGTCACATCGGGCGGTGCCAGCTCGTCTCAATATGCGAACGGACGTCGCGCGACGAACTCGCGCGGCGCAACTTCGCGAACGAGGGCGTGGCCATGAGCAAGCGCGCAACGGGCAGGGCCGGCAGTGTGACGGAGCAGCGGCTGGGGGCGGCCACACCGCTGCGCGGCCTGCTCAACAAGGTCTTCCCCGATCACTGGTCGTTTCTGCTGGGCGAGATCATGTTGTACTCCTTCGTCGCGCTCGCCGTGACCGGCGTGGTCCTGGCGCTGTTCTTCGATCCGTCGGCGAGGGACGCGGTGTACGACGGGTCGTACGCGCCGCTGCGGGGCACGCACATGTCCGCGGCGTATGCGTCCACAGTGGACATCTCGTTCGACGTCCGCGGCGGCCTGCTGATGCGCCAGATGCACCACTGGGCCGCGCTGCTGTTCATCGCGGCGTGCATCGGATACCTGCTGCGGGTCTTCTTCACCGGCGCGTTCCGGCGGCCGCGGCGGCTGAAGTGGACCGCTGGTCTGCTCGTGTTCTGGATCGGCGTGGCCACCAGCTACACGGGCTACATGATGCTCGACGACGGTATGTCGGGCACCGGGATGCAGATCCTGCAGGGCATCCTGCTGTCGATCCCCGTCGTCGGCACGTGGCTGGCGTCGTCGATCTTCGGCGGCGAGTTCCCGGGCGATGTGATCATTGGTCGCTTGTACCTGCTGCACGTGCTGCTGCTGCCCGCGCTGCTGGTGGTGCTGCTGTCCGTCCTCATCGGACTGCGGCTGCGGCTGCGGCCGGCGCGGTGGCGGGGTGCGCGCGGCGGTGTGCGGTTCTTCCCGCAGTACACCATCCGGCAGGGCGGCCTGCTCGTGTTCGTCTTCGCGGTGGTCGCGCTCCTCGGCGGCCTGTTCGGGATCAACCCGGTGTGGATCTTCGGGCCGGCGCGGGCGGCGGACGTATCGGCACTGTCGCAGCCGGCCTGGTACGTGATGTTCCTCGACGGCGCGGTCCGGCTCATGCCGCCCTGGGAACTGACCATCCCGATCGGCGCCGGGTACACCGTCCCGCCGATCTTCTGGGCGGCGGTGGTGCTGCCCGGCCTGCTCGTGGCGCTGCCCATGGCGTACCCGCGCATCGAGGCCCGGGTGCGCCGGGACCACCGGGTGCATCACCTGCTCGACCGCCCGCGGGACGCGCCCGGCCGCACCGCGCTGGGCGCCATGGCCGTCACCTTCTACCTCGTGCTGACCGCCGCCGGCGCCGCCGACGCCATCGCCCTCACGTTCAACATCAGCACCAACGCGCTGACGTGGGCCGGCCGGATCGGCCTGGTGGTCCTGCCACCGCTGGCGTACCGGGTCACCCACCGCATCTGCCTGGGACTGCAGCAGCACGACCGGCAGGTGCTGGCCCACGGCGTGGAGACGGGCATCATCCGGCGCCTGCCGGACGGCGGGTTCACGGAGCTCCACCAGCCGCTCGCGACGCCGTACGCGGGCTTGCCGGTCCCGAAGAAGACGAACCACCTCGGCCCGGTGGCCCCGGCCCCGCGTCCGCTCGACCGTCACCGGAAAGCCGCGTAGGACCGCACATATGCTCGATGTGCGGCCGCCGAACCGGAGACCGGCGCCGACGGCGTGCGGGTGCTGACCCTCGACGACCCCGACCGCCGCAACGCGCTGAGCCCGGCCATTGCGGCCGGCCTGGCCGACGCCCCGACGTCGCTCGCCGCCGACCCGGACGCCCGCGTGCTGGCCGCCGACGCGGACCTCGACACCGTGGTGCAGTTCGAGTCCGGGGCCCAGGCCGCGTCGGCTACCACGTCGCCCCAGCTCCGGGCGGCGGTACAGCGCTTCCGGTAGTTCGGACGCCGGGCTCAGCCGCCCAGTTGGCGCACCATGTTCATGATGGTCTCGAGCTGGGCCCCGCCCTTGATCGGGTAGTTCGTGGCGCCCAGGTACCCCCACCAGTCCCAGCATCCGTTGGGGTTCACGGCGGAGGCGGCGGCTTGCGGGTACAACACGATGATGTTGTTTGTGTCGGCGTATTGGTCGAGGTTCGCCCGGTCCACAAAGGACGTGCCGACCGCGCCGTAGCCCTGGACGCAGCCGTGCAGGGCCACCAGCAGGCGGCACGTCTGGCCGGCGGTGCAGGCGGCCGGGACGTACGCGAACCCGGACGCGTCCATGCTCAGCCCGGGCGCGTTGCCGTTGACGGCGTACGCGCTCTGGCCGAACTTCACCAGCCGCCCACCGAGCGGCCCGGGGTTGGGGCCCGCGACCCCGCCCAGCAGCTTGGTGAGCAGCTCGCGCTGCGGGTCGGTACCGCAGTCGTCGAGGTACGGCGACGCCGTTGCCGAACACGCGACGGTCCCGTACGGCGTGACCCAACTGTGCCCGGCGGCCGATCCGCTGTTGTACTGCACCGACGCCCCGAAATCGCGGAAGTAGCCGGCGAGGTCGTCGGTGACGGACTTCCTGACGCTGGTGTCGCTGCCGCCGTGGTAGACGTAGACGGGCTTGCCCGACAGGTTGCGCACCGGGTCGATCCAGCCGTACGAGGCCCAGAGGCGGGTGTAGTACTCGAGGTTGCTCAGGTACGTCGGCGAGATGTTGTTCCCGCACCCGTTGAGGGCCTGGGCGACGTTGTTCTGCGCGCAGTAGTAGGGTCCGGCGGCGAAGACGGCGGTGCCCGCGATCCGGCTGGAGTACGCGACCTGCAGCTGCGTGGCCATGTACCCGCCGGCCGAGACTCCGGCGACATAGACGCCGGAAACGTTGTACCGTCCGAGCGACCCGGGCACCGGGGCGGCGGTGTACGGGTTTCCGGCCGCGGCCGCGGGCGGCGCGGCGGCTAGCGTGACGAGCAGCAGCGCGGCGGCGGCCACGACGGCTCTGGCGAGGTGTCTCATGGCCGGACGCTAGTCAGCGACGCCACCGGATAGTTATCCGTCCATGTCACATGATTCGGCGGCACGACATGTGGGCGTCCTTGCGCACCCCGGACGGAATCAGGGCCGCCGATCGGGGTATCCCTGGATGTCCGTTCGCCGGTGGGCTGTGAGGCCCGCCGTATGACGCAACGCGGGCGTCCGCCAGAAAGCCGGCCGGTCCAGGGACGGTGGCCTGGTGGCGCCCTCACCCGGAAATGGGCGTCAGTACGGTAGAGGTGGGGGTACGACCGTCCGCGGAGGTGTCGGATGGGAGTAGGCGAGGCGCTGCCGGGCCGGGTTCCACCGGACCGCGGACTCCACGAGAGTGAGCGCACGCGGGTCAGCCGGGTGTCGGTTGGCGCGCGCGTGGTCATCCGCAAAGAGCCGCTGGGACCGGAGGCGTCCCGGCGGGTGCAGCATGAGGTGGCGATCCTCGAGCGCCTACGCGGTGTCTGGGGCGTCGTACAGCTGGCGGATGCGCCGCGGTGTCCGGGGTCGGTCATCATGACCGATGTTGGCGGCACGAGTCTGAATGCGTTGGCGAAGCCCCTTGCCGTTGCCGATCTGATCGCGCTTGCGGCGGGACTGGCCCGCGCGGTGGCGGGGATGCACCGTCAGGGCGTGCTGCACGGCGACATCACCCCGGCGAACATCCTGATCTGCCGGGACGGCGCGCCGTGCCTGGTCGACTTCGCCCTGGCCTCGTCATCGGCGCAGATCCGCCCGGAGTTCACCCACCACAGTGAGATCGTGGGGACGCTGGCGTACCTGGCGCCGGAGCAGACCGGGCGGACCGGCTGGCCGGTGGATCAGCGGGCCGACCTCTACGCGTTGGGTGCGACGTTGTACGAGCTGGCGACGGGTGAGCCACCGTTCGGCTCCGGGGACCCGCTGCGGCTGACACACGATCATCTCGCGCGGGTACCGGTGCCGCCGGCTCGGGTGAACCCGGCCCTGCCGGCGCCGTTGTCCGAGATCGTCATGCACCTGCTGGAGAAGGAGCCGGACAACCGGTATCAGACGGCCGATGGCCTGATGTACGACCTGGAGCGGTTGCGTGACACCGGCCCGGCGGCGGCCGGGCTGCGGGTCGGCGAGCGTGATGTCCCGCTCCGGCTGGTGCCGCCGTCGCGGCTGGTGGGACGCGATGCGGAGGTGGCGGCGCTGGCGGCGGCATTCGAGGAGGCGCTGGCCGGCCGGTGCCGCGGGGTGCTGGTTAGCGGGGTGCCGGGGGTCGGCAAGACGGCCCTGGTCGATGAACTGCGCCCAGTCGTGACCGGCGGCGACGGCTGGTTCGTGACGGGCAAGTTCGACCAGTATCGGCGCGATCTGGAGTTCGACGCGTTGCATCAGGCGTTTCGCGGGTTGGGTCAGCTGTTGCTGGCCGAACCGGAGGACGAGCTGGCCGAGGTCCGCGAGCGGATTCTGCGGGCGATCGGGCCGTACGCCGGCCAGTTGGCCGCGGTGGTACCCGAGTTCGCGGCACTGCTGGGGGTGCCGCCCGATCCGGGTGATCCGCTCACCGCGCAGGCGCGGGTGCAGCGCACGTCGGTGGAGGCTTTGCGGGCGGTTGCCTCGCGGAAGCGGCCGATGGTGGTGTTCGTCGACGACCTGCAGTGGGCGGGGCGCACGCCGCTGGGCATGGTCGATCTCATGCTGAGCGAGGAGCCGGTCGAGGGCCTGTTGCTGGTGGTCGCGTATCGGGAAGGCGACGTGGACGCGGCCCATCCGCTGGCAGCGCCGCTGACGCGGTGGCGGGAACAGGCCGGAGTGCGGCACCTGCGGCTGGTCAACCTGCCGGTACCCGACACGGTCGCCGTCGTCGCGGAGATGCTCCGCGTGCCGCGGGCCGAGGCGGCCGGCCTGGTGGAGCTGGTTGAACCGCATGTGTCCGGCAATCCGTACGAGACGGTGGAGCTGCTCAATTCGCTGCGGCGCGACGGTGCGCTGGCCGCGACCGCTGCCGGGTGGCGATGGGATTCGCCATCCGTGCGGGCTCAGTTGGACCGGTCGGAGGTGGCCGGGTTGCCGGCGGCGGGTGTCGTGGCGGTGCCTGGGCGGTCGCGGCGTGTGGTGGAGGCGATGGCGTGTCTTGGCGGGCAGGGCGAGCTGAGCCTGTTGCAGGCCGCCACCGGCGTACCCGCGGACGTGCTGGAACAGCGGCTGGCGCCGGCGCTCGACGAGGGTCTGCTGGTGATGGTGCCCGGTGCGCATCAGGCCGTGCGGTTTCGTCACGACCGGATCCGTGACGGGGTCCTGGGCGGGCTGGCGCCGCGGCGGCGAGCCGTGTTGCAGTTGGACATGGCACGGCGGCTGGCGTGCGTGCCGGAGTTGTTCGCGGCGGCGGCGGAGCAGTATCTGCCGGTGATCGACGCCGTCGAGGATGCCGCGGAGCGCCGGCGGGTGGTGGGACTGCTGCGGCGAGCGGCCGGCCAGGCGGCCCTGATCGGTGACTACGTCCTGGTCAACGCGCTGCTGGCCGCCGCGGTGCCGCTCATCGATCCCGGCGACGCCACCATGCTCGTCGAGGTCCGCACCGCACGCCACCGCGCCCTGTACAGCGTGGGGCGCCTGGAGGAGGCGGATGAGGAGTACCGCATGATCGAGGGGCTGTGTCCCACGGCCCTGGGTCGTGTGGACGCGACGGTGGTGCAGGCGCGCAGCCTGACGCACCGCAACCGCTGCCCGGAGGCGATCGGGCTCGGCCTGGAATCGCTGCGTGAGCTCGGCCTCGCCGTTCCGGCCGCGGATCGCCTCGCCGCGGACCTCGACCACCAGATCAGCTTTCTGTACCGGTGGCTCGATCACACCGAAGGCACCGATGAGCTGGCTCGGCCGGACCTGACCGACCCGACGCTGCTCGCCGCGGCCCGTCTGATCGGCGCGATCCTGGCGGCGGTCTACTTCGCCGCCGACCAGGCCACGTTCGACTGGTTGAGCCTGGAGTCGCTGCGGATCTGGCTCGAGCACGGTCCCGCTCGTCCCCTGCTCGGCCCGGCCAGTCACACTGCCTTCACCGCCATGGCGACCTACGGCGACTACGCCGCCGGGTGGCGGGCGATGCGGCGGGTCCTGGCCGTGGGTGAGGCGCGCGGCTATGAGCCCGAGACCTCACAGGTGCGCTTCCTGTCCTCGCTGGTGTGCTGCTGGTCCGAACCGGTCGAACGCAGTGTCGAGGAGGCTCGGCGGGCCCGGGAGGGGCTGATCGTCGGGGGCGAGCTGACCAACGCCCTGCACACGTACTTCGTGATCAGCGGGGCCCTGCTGGACTGCGCACCGCTGGACGCCTGCCTGGCCGAGGTGAAGGCCGGGCTGGCCTTTGCGCAGCAGACGGGCGGCGCGCACATCGGCGAGACGCTCGACAGCTACCGGTGGCTGGCCGGCGTCCTGCGCGGCGACCGCTCCGGCACGGCCGGCGGGGCGCTCCCGGCGGAAAGGTACGCCGACAACCCGCTGGCCGAGCTCCACGCGCATGCGACCCGCGCGCTCGCCGCCGCCATCTTCGGTGACCCGGCCGGCCTGACCCGGCACGCCACAGCGGCGACGCCGCTGCTGCCGGCCTCCCCCGGTGTCTACACCGCGGCCTTGGTCCACCTGCTGCACGGGCTGGCGCTCGCCGGGCAGGTCCGCGCCGCCGCCGGGGGAGAGCGGGACGGTCCGCTGCGTGAACTGGATGAGGAGGTGCGCTGGATGGCCGCCCGTGCCGGGGAAGCGCCCGCCAACTTTCAGCACCTGCTGCGGCTGCTCGAGGGCGAGCGGGCCTGGGCGGTCGGTGACTTTCGCGCCGCCGTCCTCGCCCTTGACGCCGCGCTGCGCGACGTGGCCGAGCAGCAGCGCCCATGGCACCGGGCCTTGATCTCCGAACGCGCGGCCCGGTTCCTCCTCGACCACGGCGTCGAACGCGCCGGCTACGGCCTGCTCGTTGAAGCCCGCCACGAATACCTCGAATGGGGCGCCACCGCGAAAGTCAACCAACTGGACTGGGCATACCCGGGACTGCGGCTCCAACCCGGTCCGAACGCCGGCCCGGCGGCCGACCTGTCCCGCCGCCGCTCCACCGTCACGACCGGAACGATCGACCTGCTCGGCATCCTCTCCGCCTCCCAGGCACTCAGCTCCGAAACCAGTATCGACGGACTCCACACCCGCCTGGTCAGCGTCCTCAGCGCGTTGGCCGGCGCCACCGGCGTATCTCTCCTGATGCACAGTGACGACCAACACGAATGGCTCCTACCCGCACCCGGTGGCGTCGTCCCCGTCACCGGCACCGGCCACGAACAACTCGTGCCACTGTCCGTCCTGCGATACGCCCAGCGGATACACGCCCCGCTCGTCGTCGACGACGCCACCTGCGACGACCGCTTCTCCCGCGACCCCTACTTCATGGACGTCACCTGCTGCTCCCTGCTCGCCGTGCCGATCGTCAGCCGCGGCACCCTCCGCGCCGTGCTCCTGCTGGAGAACCGCCTCATCCGCGGCGCCTTCACCACGGAACGACTCGACGCCGTCGAGCTCATCGCCGCCCAACTCGCCGTCTCCCTCGACAACGCCCACCTCTACGCCGAACACCGCCGCATCGCCAACGAACAAGCCGCCCTCCGGCGCGTCGCTACCCTCGTCGCCCAAAGCGTCGGCCCCGGCCCCGTCTTCACCGCGGTGGCCGAGGAGGTCGCCGCCCTCTTCGGCGCCGACAGCACGGCAATCGTTCGGTTCGAGCCGGACGGCGAGGCGACCGTCATGGGCGGCTACCCGCCCCGAGACCCACCATTAGCTCCACGTGCGAAACTCGACGCCGGCTCGGTAATGGCAAAGGTCCAGGCCACCGGCCAGGCGGCCCGCCGCGACGCGGGCCCGCCCAACTGGCGGGAGCTTCCCCTCCCGGGCCGGTGCGCGGTCGCCAGCCCGATCGCGGTCGAGCGCGCGCTCTGGGGCGCCATCGGCGTCGGAACCCGGCAGCAGCGGCTGCCCCAGGACACCGAACAGCGTTTGGCTGACTTCACCGAGCTCGTGGCCACCGCGATCGCCAACGCCGAGAGCCGCACCGAACTCACCACCTCCCGCGCCCGCATCGTCGCCACCGCGGACCAGACCCGCCGACGCATCGAACGCGACCTGCACGACGGCGCCCAACAATGCCTCGTCGCGCTCGCCCTGCAACTGCGCGCAACCCAGGCAACGCTCCCATCCGACCTGCACACGGTCGCCCGACAACTCGAACAAGCCGTCGCCACAGCCACCGCAGCCGCCGCCGAGCTCCGCGAAACCGCGCACGGCATCCACCCCTCGATCCTCACCGACGGGGGACTCGGCCCGGCCCTGCGCACACTCGCCCGCCGCTCCCCGATCCCCGTCGAGCTCAACCTCCACACGGGGGGACGGCTACCAGAACCAATCGAAGTCAGCGCCTATTACATCGTCGCCGAAGCACTCACCAACGCCGCGAAACACGCCCACGCCTCAACCGTCACCATCACCGTCACCACCGACCCCGCCCTGCACGTCACAGTCCACGACAACGGCATCGGCGGCGCCGACTTCACCCACGGCACCGGCCTCATCGGCCTCAAAGACCGCGCCGAAGCACTCGGCGGCCGTATCACCCTGCGCAGCCCACACGGCGCCGGCACCCGTCTCACCGTCGACATACCAGTCACGGCCGCGGACGGCGACCCCGATCAGTGACCGGCCCGCGGACCATCGTGGTTGGATTGTTACCAGCGTCGGCACGCCTGGCTGGGATTCCCGCTGGCGGTGGTCTGGCCGCAGCCCGTGGCGACGGCCGGTTTCAGCCCACGCCCTGGCAGGGGCTGGCGTCGATGCGGCACGCGGTCGGATCGGCGTCGAGCAGGGCCGCGCCGCTGACCCGGAACGACACCGTGACCGAGCCGGCCGGGCCGACCTTGACGGTGGCCGCCGTCGGGATGAACGTCCACGCGGCGCCGTCGCGCGTCACCGTCGCGCCTTCGACGTCGGAGATGCCCAGGGTGACGCGCGGCAGCGTCAGCGTGACGGTCCAGCCGCTCACAGTGGCCGCGCCCTGGTTGGCGACGGTGACCGTGGCCGGGTAGCCCGCCAGGCCGCCGTCGGAGCCGCGGGCGAAGCGAGCGGTCAGGGGTACCGCAGCGGTCCTGGACTGGGCGGACCCGGCAGGGCGCGGCGGCGCGCCCGACGGCGGCGGCGCGGGCGCCGACCCGATCTGCTGTGCGACCGCGTCCGGGCGCCCGGCCGGCGACGGGGCAGCGGCGGTGCCCGGCGGCCGGGCCGCGGACGTCGGCGCGGAGGACGGCCACAGGAACGCCTCGACCAGCGCGCCGGTGCCGAGCACGGTGACCGCCGCGGCGGCGAGCAGTCGGCCGGAGAGCCCGTAGCGGTGCAGGGCTTTCACAGCGCACGCAGCCCGGTGAGGACCTTGTCCAGCAGCCCCTTCGACGGCGCCTCGCCGGTCCGGGCCGGCCCGGCAGCGAGTAGCCCAGCGCGGTGCAGGTCGGATACCAGCACCCGCGCGGAGTGCAGTGGCAGCCCGAGCCCGGCGGCGACCTCGGCGAGCGACACTGGCCGCGCGCACAGCCGCAGGATCTCTGATTGCTCCGGGGTCAGCTCCTCCAGGCCGGTGGGCGCCGGCCCAGCGGTCAGCACCGCGGCCGGGTCGAGGGGTCCGGCGCCGCTGGCGACGCGGCCGCGGGTCAGGGCGAACAGCCGGACCACGCGACCGGCGTCCTCGTCGTACCAGACCTCGTCGGCCAGGTCGCGCGTCATGGTGCGGTCCTTTCCGGCTCGCACTCCGCGTCGTCGCACTGCATGGGGATCTCCAAGGTGCCGGCATCGGTTGGGACGATCAGCGTGAGAGGGAGCCGTGCCCGGGCCACGATGCCACCGCGGGGCGCCGCACTGAGGTCGACCTCGATGTCGTGCTCGCGGGCCAGGCGGCCGGTCAGGCGCAGGCCGGTGCGGGGAGCGTCGCCGGCGGCGGGCGGGCGGTAGGGCCGGGCGAGGGCGTCATGCGCCGCGGCCAGCTCCGCCACGCCCAGGCCGGGGCCGCGGTCCTGCACCAGGATGGTGTACGTCGTGAGGCCCAGCTCCCCGGTCACCCACACGGTGGCATCGCCGGTCACGGCGCGGGTGGCGTTATCGATGAGCTCGGTCAGCAGGTGGGTGACGGCGCCGACGGCCGGCCCGGCGAGGGCGGCGGCGTCGACGGTGGCGACCATCACCGCGGCGTGCCGCTCGACCGACGCGGCGGCGGCGCGGGCCACGTCGACGATCGGGACCGGGCGGCGCCAGCGGCGGCCGGGCTCGGCGCCGGCGAGCAGGATCGCCCGTTCGGCGTAGCGGCGCAGCTGGGTCGCGAGGTGGTCGGCGCGAAACAGTGCGGCCAGGTCGTCGGCGTCGCGGTCGCGCCGCTGCAGGTCGTCCAGCAGGGCCAGTTGGCGGTGCAACAGCGCCTGGCTGCGCTGCGCGAGCTGCACCAGCACGGCCGCATCGGCGTCCGCGGCGGCCGGGGGCGCCGTGTACCGCCGGAGCCGGTGCGTGGCCAGCACCGCGACCAGCCCCAGGCCGGTGTAGAGCCCGGCCAGGGCGACGGACCAGGCGCCGGGCCCGGCGGCAGCGTCGGCCTCATGGCGTACCGCCGCCGCCACCGCCGCGAGGTCCGCGGACAGTGCGGGGTCGGCGGCCGCCCGCCAACCCGCGGCGTCAACCGTCCCTTCGCCGCGCAGCAGGGCATCCTCGGCGGCGACCAGCGCGGCCGGCGGCGCGTCGCCGGCGCTCAGCATCCGCCGGGCGCCGACGAACCGGGCCAGTTTCGCCCGATCGGCGTCGCCTGGCCGCGGCGCGGCCGACACGAGGGCGTCCTCGCGGGCCAGCAGCTCCTCGGCGCGGGCCCGGTCGGCCGCTGCGCGGGGCAGCACCGCCGCGCCGAGGTCCAGGCCGGCGTCGACGGCGGCGTCGTAGGCGGCCGCGGCGCGGTCCCGGTCCAGCGAGCCGGCGTCGGCGCCGGCGCGCACCGCGGGAAGGGCGGCGACCCGCTCCAGCAGCCGGTCCGCATCGCCCGCGGCGGCCGGGCGGCTCCACGTGACCCGCAGCCGGCCGGCGGAGCGGCGCAGCCCGGCGGCCAGCTCGTCGGTGTGCCGGCGTAGCCCGGAGAGCCGGTCGCGCACGTCGGTGCCGGCGAGGGCAACTGCGGTGAGCCGCCGCTCCTCCTGCAGCGCGGCGACGACCGGTTGGGCCGGTTCGGCCAGGTCGACCGTGGCCGCCCGGTCGCGGATCGCCGACAGCGCGGTGTGTCCGCCGTGGTACGCGCCGAACGACCAGAGGGCGAGCAGCAGCAGCAGCGGGGTGTACCGCCGCAGCGAGATCATCACGGCGACTCCTCATCGGCGGTGAGCACGCGCAGCCTTGCGAGCAGGTCGGCCCGGGTCGCGCAGCCGAGGCGCTGGCGCATGCGGGCCATGTGGTGCTCGACCGTCTTCGCAGCGATGAACAGGCGGTCGCCGATCTCGCGGTACGTGAGCCCGTCGAGCACCAGGCGCGCCACCTCCCGCTCGCGGTCGCTGAGTACCGCCTCGGCGGCCCGGGCCGCGGCCTCGGCCGGGCGGCCGGGTGAGCGGCCCTGCAGGGCGCGGGCGCACTCCAGCAGGGCGGTCATCGCGCGCCGGTCGGTGGTGCGGATCGCGGCCTGGCCGGCGAGGCGGGCCGCGTCCCAGCGGAAGCCCACCTCGTGCAGGCCGCGCGCCGCCGACTCGACCGCGGCCGGGCTGACCCGGCCGTTGAGCACCTCCAGCCAGCTCGCCGCGGCCGCCGCGGCCGCCGCGGCGTAGGCGGTGTGACCGGCGTGCGCGGTGAGCGCGGTGACCTGGCGGGCGGCCAGCGCGGGCTGCTCGGCGATGACCGCGGCGTGCAGCGCGCTCCAGTGCAGCGGCACCGCCCACAGCGGCGGCTCGCCGAGCGCGGCCAGCAGCTGGTCGGCGTCGCGCAGGTGCGTGGTGAGCCAGCGCTGCTGGCCCAGGCGGGCCGCGGCGATCGCGAACTCGCCGAGCGGAAGCAGCGTGAACAGGTCGATGGGGTGGCGGACCAGCGCCTCGCAGGCGATGGGCCAGGCGCGGTGCAGCGCGGCGAGGTCGCTGCGGCGGCGGGCCAGGCCGATGCCGAGGGCGGCGGCGAAGACCAGGTCGCGCGCCTCCGGGCGGTCCGGCCCGGCGCTCGCCGCGGCCAGCCGCGCCTGGGCGCCGGCCAGGTCGCCGCGCACCAGGTCCAGCCATGCGCGTAGCAGCACGTGGCGGCGGGCCAACAGCGCGCCGCCGACGCCGGCGGCGGCCGCCCGGGCCAGCACCGACTCGCCGATGTCCAACTCGCCGCAGTGCAGGGCGACGAGGGCGGCCAGGGCGGCCGGGCTGTCCGGCAGGGCCACCCCCGGCCCGGCCGACTCGAGCAGCGCCGCTGCCTGCACGAGCGCCGACAGCGCGCCGGTGGCCGGACCGGAGACGGACGCCCGCACCCCGCGCGCCATGAGCCCGGCGGCGCCGGCCAGCAGCGTCGGCGGCCCATCAGCGGGCGATTGGCGCAGCGCGGCGTCGGCCTCGGCGGGCTGGCCCACGCCGAGCAGGCCGATCGCGGCGAAGGCGGGGGAGGGGCCGTGGTCGGACCAGCGGTACAGCTCGGCGGAGCGGGCCAGCTGCCCGCGGTGGGCGATGACGGTCGCGGCCAGCAGCGCCGCCTCGGCCCGTTCGGGCGAGCCGGGAGTCGCCATGACTTGGTCGGCCAGGCGCAGCGCGGTGTCGAGGTCGCCGGCCAGCGCCGCTGCCTGGGCCTGCCTGACCGGCGCGGGGCGGCCCGCGGCCGCCGCCGCGGCGAACAGCTCGGCGGCCAGCGCCGGCTCGCCGTCGAACGCCTCCTCGGCCGCGGTGTGCAGGGCCGCGGCCATCCCGGCCCCGCCGGAGCGGTCCAGGTCGCCCGCGCGGGCGGCGAGCAGCGAGCGGACCAGCGGCAGCACCGGCCCACGCCGGTCCAGCTGCAGCTCGGTCAGCCGCCGCCACACGGTGACCCGCTCGGCGGCCGGGGTGAGCGCGGCCAGCGCCAGCCGGGCGATCGGCACCAGCTGCCCGTCCCTTCCGACCAGCCCGGTCGCGCGGGTCGCCGCGAGCGCCTCCTCGGCTTCTCCGTCCACCAGCCCGGCCAGCAGGTCGATCTCCAAGCCGAGACCGGCGTCGGCGGCCAGCAGCACTCGGCGCACGTCCGGATCGAGCTCGTCGAGCTCCGCGGTGAACGCCGCGACCGCCGCCGCCGGCACCTCCAGCCGTGCACCGCCGGCCCGGGCGAGGGCCGCGCCGAGCCGGGTGACGTACGCTGGCACGCCCCCGGTCTGCGCGGCCACGAACGCGGCCACCTCCGGGGCCGGGGTCGCCTCCCACGCGGCGGCGAGGCAGGCGCGCACCTGTTCGGGGCCGAACGGGGTCAGCGTGAGCGGCGGCACCGGCCGGGGCAGCGCCCGGGCCAGCTCGAGCAGGGCGGCGGGGCGGGGCCATGGCCGGTAGGCCAGCACGAGCCGGGGCCGCCCGCGGCGCACCCGCTCGAGCAGCGCGGCCAGCCGCGCCGGGTCGAGCAGGTGGGCGTCGTCGACGAGCAGCACCGCGTCGGCGTCCGGCTCGGGGCCGCCCTGCCAGGGCGTGCGCACAGGCACGCCGGCCGCGCCGAGGGCGTCGCTCAGCTCGCGCAGGAGCGCCGTCTTGCCGTGGCCGCCGACCGCGCGTACCTGGGCGCAGGCCACCTCTTCGGGTCCGGCCGCGGCCGCCTCGACGACGGCCTCGACCAGGCGCCGGGCGGGCGCGGACAGCACCAGGCGGCGCGCCACCGCGGGCGTCCGGTTCACGCCGCCCCTCCGCAGGCGGCGCGGGCCACCAGGGCGGCGCCGCGGGCGGGGGCCGACTGGGGATCGTCGTCGGGCAGGATCGGCAGCGCCAGGCGCCCGGCGATGAGGTCGGTGACGAGCGGGGTGCGGGCCGCGCCGCCGACGAGCAGGACGCCGGCGACCTCCTCCGGGTCGTGGCCGCCCTGCCTGACCAAATGGGCGAGGCTCTCGACCGTGCCGCGCAGCAGCGGCCGGGCCATCGCCTCCAGCTCGGTGCGGGTGACGTGCAGGGCGGGGCCGGCCTCCTGGGCCCACCACGGCAGGGGCACCTCCGCCTCGCCCGCGTCGGAGAGCCGCTCGCGGGCCTCGGTGCAGTCCCGGCGCAGCAGCACGGCGACCGGGCCGGAGTCGGCGTCCGGCGGCGCCTCGGCGACCGCTCGGCCGATCGCCGCGCGGACGTGGGCGACCAGCGCGTCGTCGAGGTCGGCGCCGCCGACCGCGTGCTCCTCGTGGACGAGCACACCGGCCGGTCCGCGCGGCGGGCGCCGCACCAGAAACGTCGTGCAGCTGCTGCCGCCCAGGTCGTAGCCGGCCAGCAGCGCGGGGCCACGGCGGGTGCCGGCGGCTTCGGCGGCCGCGGCGGGACCGGGCAGCAGGATCACGTCGTCGAGCCCGACCTCGCGCAGCGCCTCGTCGAGACGGCCGAGGCGGTACGGCCCCCAGCCGGTCGGGTGGGTGAGCGCCACCTGGGCGCACCGCTCGCCCTCCTGCTCGCGCAGCCGATCGACGACCAGCCGGACCAGGGCCGCGAGCAGGTCCTGCGGCCGGTACGAGCGGCCCTCGTCGCCGACGACCAGCGGCACGTCGTCGCCGATGCGCCGCATGAAGCCGCGCAGGACGCGCCCGGAGCCGGCGGCCTCATCGGCCCGCACGCCGTCGCCGGTGAGCAGAGCGCCGGCCGGCGTGAGCTCGATCAGCGAGGCGGCGGCCGGCGAGCGGGCGCCCAGCCGGACGGTCTCGGGCTCGCCCCAGGCGCCGTCGCGGCGGCACACGGCGGCGGAGGTGAAGCTTTCACCGATGTCTACTCCCAGGGCGTACGACATGATGTCGATCCTCGATGCGCTGTGCATTTCACCGGACCGTTGGTACCAGAATCGGCATCGACAATCTCCCCTACAAATGGGCCCTAGCGCAAATTCCCCTAATGCCCCTAACCGCAGCTCGGGGCCATCCCCCAAGGAGTCGTCCGGTCACTGGGAGCAATCCCCGATTTGCGGCGCCGCCGCGCGACCTACCTTCGGCGGCGGCGCTGGACGAAGGCATCCAGCCCCGCATATGTTGTTCGGACGCTGCGAGGAGAACCGTTCATGTCGACACCGACGCTGCACGACTTCGTGCTCAACCTGCTCACTGACCCGGACGCGCGGGCCGCGTTCGAGCTCGACCCGCACGGCGTTCTCGCCGATGCTGGCCTGGGAGACATCTCCGAGGCCGACGTCCACGAGGTCATTCCGCTGGTGATGGACTACGCGCCGGCCGGCGACCTGCCGGGCCTGGCCGGGCTGCCCGCGGTCGACGACGCGTCCGGCGGGATCGACGGCGACGTGTCCGGCGCGGTGCGCCAGCTGCAGGACATCACCCAGTTCGCGGTGGTGAGCCACGCCAGCGGCTCGGACTACAACGTCACGGTGGCGACCGCGGCCGGCGTGTCGGCCACCGTCGGCGGGCTGCCGCTCACGCCGGTCGGCGGCCCCGAGCTTTCGCTGTTCGCCGACCCGGGCAATACCCTCGACGCGGTCGATCCGGCTCACCCGGTCCTCGGCGTCGTCGACCCGGTCGTCGGCGTGACCGACCCGGTCCTGCACACCGCCGACCCGTTGGTGGGCACCGTCGCGGATCCGGTGCTGCACACCGCGGACCCCGTGCTGCACACCGCGGACCCCCTGCTGCACACGGCCGACCCGTTGCTCGGCACGATCACCAATGTGGCACCGGTCACCGGGGTGACCGACACCGTGCACCACACGGTCTCCGGTGTGACCGGCGGAATCCTGCCGGCGGGCCACGACGCTGGGCCCGCGGACGGGCACGACGGCGGCCTGCTGGACCACCTGCTGCACTAGGGACGGAAGTCGCACGTTGATGGACATCTGGGAGGCCGGGCTCGAGGCCCAGTCGCGTCCGGCTTCTCCCCGTGCACCGCAGCCACGCTGGCTGGACCTGCTCGAGCGCACCACCCGGATCTGCGCCGACCACGAGCGGCCCGACCTGGTGCGCCGGCTGGGCCGCCGGCGCGCTCGGCTGCTCGACCCGCAGCTTCGGGTCATGGTCGTCGGCGAGGCCGGGCGGGGCAAGAGCCGGCTCATCAACGCGCTGCTCGGCGCCGAGGTGTGCCCGGTCGGCGACGACCCGCCGCAGAGCGTGACCATGGTGGTCCAGCACGCGTCCGCGCCCGGCGCCCACCTGATCCACGGCCGGGCGTCCCGCTTCGAGGACGAGCCCCGCGAGGACCGCCGGCCGGTGCCCGTCGAGGGCCTGGCCGAGCGGCTCGGCGGCGCCGCGGGCGGCGACGTGCTCTACGCCGAGATCGGGCTGCCCCGCGCGCTGCTGGCCGGCGGGCTGGCGCTGATCGAGGCGACCGGCGTGGACTGGTCCGACCCGGCGCCGGCGGTCGCCGGGATCGCGGCGCTGACCCGCGCCGACACCGTGCTGTTCGTCACCGAGGCGACCCGCGAGCTGTCCGCCACCGAGCTGGGCGTGCTGGCGGACCTCGGGCGGACCTACCCGGGCCTGGCCGTCGCGCTCACCAAGACCGACCTGACCCCGGACTGGCGCGGCGTCCTGGAGCGCAACCGCCGCCTCCTGCAGAACGCGGGCGTGCCGGCCGTGCTCCTCGGGCTGTCCGCCGCCCTCCGGCTGCACGCGGTCGCCACCGGCGACCAGGCGCTCAACGCCGAGTCGGGGTTCGGGCACCTGGTCGCGTACCTGCGCGAGCTCGCGTCCGGCAAGAGCGAGCGCCTGGCGCCCGCCGCGTCCGGGCTCGCGGCCCGCACCGCGCTCGAGGATCTGGCCGTCGCCCTGCGCGCGGAGCAGTCCGCTCCCCGGCCCAACCCGCCCGACGCCATGTCGCGAGTGCACGCCGCCCAGCGCGCCCTGGAGGAGCTGCGCCGGTGCACCGCCCGCTGGCAGTACACGCTGGCTGACGAGGTCGCCGACCTGGTCTCCGAGATCGAGTACGACCTGCGCGACCGGACCCGGACCGTGCTGCGCCGGGCCGAGGAGAGCCTGGACGCCGAGGATCCGGCCCGCAACTGGCGCTCGTTCGCCGAGTGGCTGGACGGCTCGCTGCGCGACACCGCCGAGGCGAACCTGGGCCAGCTGGCCGAACGCCTCGCCGGCCTGGCCGAACGCGTCGCCGCCGAGTTTCCGCCCGGCGCCGGCGCCTACCCTCCACAGTGGACGTCGCCCCGGCTGCGCGACGCGCCCGGGCGGCTCGGGCACCTCGACCGGCCCGCGCTGGACCGGCTCTCGATCGGCCAGAAGGTGTTCACCGGCCTACGCGGCTCCTACGGCGGCGTGCTCATGTTCGGCCTGGCCACCGGCCTGGCCGGGATGCCGCTGATCAACCCGGTATCGCTCGGCGCCGGCGCCCTGTTCGCCGGCAAGAGCATTCGCGACGAGAGCCGTTCGGCCCGCACGCGGCGCCAGGCCACCGTGAAGCTCGCCGTGCAGCGCCACGTCGACGACATCTTCACCCGGCTCAACAAGGACGCCAAGGACACGATCCGGCAGGCCCAGCGGGCGCTGCGCGGGCACTTCACCGAGCTGTCGGAGCAGCGGCAGCAGGAGATCGTCGAGTCGGCGCGCCACGCGCAGCGGGCCGTCGACGACGACGCCGCGGTGCGCGAGCACCGGGCCCGGCACATCCAGCGCGAGCTGGCGCAGCTGGCCGGGCTCTACCGGCAGGCGACCGCGCTGAGCGCTGGCCGCCCGGCGCCGATCCCCGCCCAGCGCGGGCCGTCGGCGTGAGCGCCGGCGTGCGCGAGGAGGTGCGCGCACTGATGGGGGAGGCGCTGTACCTGTACGGCGACAGCCCTCGCGTCACGACCTGGCTGCGCGACCACCTCGACCGCGTCGACGGGCCGCTGCGCCTCGCGGTCGCCGGCCCCGAGGGCGCGGGCAAGTCGACGCTCGTGAACGTCCTCCTCGGCGAGGACGCCGCGCCCGTGCCGACCGGCCTGACCGGTTTCGGCGGACGCCCGATCGTCTGGTACCAGGACGGGCCCGCACCCCGCGTGACCGTCTTCCCTTCGGAGGGACCGGCGCACGAGCTCACCGCGGCGCGCACCGGCGACGGCCTGCGCCTCGAGCCCGGCCGCCCGCCCCCGCCGGACGCCGCCGAGGTCATCGTGGAGCTGCCCGTCCGGGCGCTGCGCCACGTCCGGCTCGCCGACGCCCCGCCCGTGCGGGTCAGGCCGGGCGACGGCGACCTCGCGCCGGCCCGGCGGGTGCTGCGCGACGCGGACGCGGTGCTGTACCTCACCCGCCAGGTCGACGACGCCACGCTGCGCTTCCTGCGTCTGGCCCGCCAGGGTGCGGTCGCCGCCGCCGCGCCGGTCGGTGTGCTCACCGTGCTGTCCCGCGCGGACGAGGTGGCCGGCGGCGGCATCGGCGCGCTCGTCGAGGCCAAGCAGATCGCCCGCCGGCACCGCCGCGACCCGGTGACGGGTCCGCTCGCGCACCACGTCGTCGCCGTCTCGCCGCGGCTCGCCCGGGCCGCCGCCACGCTCACCGCCGCCGAGCACGCCGCGCTGGCCGCGATCGCCATGGTGCCGCGCGCTGCCGTGGAGCCGCATCTGCTTTCCGCGGACCGCTTCGCCGCCGCGCAGTTCCCGGCCCCGGTCGATCCACCGACCCGCCGCGCACTGCTGGGTCGCCTCGGCCTGCCCGGCGTGCGCCTGTGCGTCACGCTGGTGCGCACCGGCGAGGCGACCCGCGACCGCCTCGCCGCGGCGCTGTCCCGCCGCGGCGGCCTCGCCGACCTGCGCGAGTCGGTCCGCGAGCTGTTCCTGGACCGCCGCGATGCGCTGCAGGCCCGCTCGGCGCTGATCGCCCTGGAGTTCGTGCTGCGTGCCGAGCCGCGCCCGGGCGCGGACTACCTGCTGGGCGAACTCGAGCGGATCGCGGCCAGCGCGCACGACTTCCGTGAGCTGCGCCTGCTCGCCGCGCTGCGCGCCGGCCGGGTGAGTCTGCCGGGCCCGCTGGCTGCCGACGCCCGCCGCCTGGCCGGCGCACACGGCACGAGCGCCGCGGCCCGCCTGGATCAGCCCGAGGGGGCCGGCCCGACGCAGCTGTGGCCGGCCGCCCGCGACGCGCTGCTGCGCTGGCGGCCCGCCGTGGAGGACGTCGCGCTGACCGCGGCCCAGCGCCGGGCCGCCGCCGTCGTGGTCCGCACGTGCGAGGGCCTGCTCGCCGAGCACTGAGCACAACACTTCTCACACCGCGAGGAGCATCGCTCACCGGCGGTCGAGCAACTGCTGCTTGAGCGTGGTGTCGACACCGGCCACGTCACGGTCTTCCGGTGGGTGCAGCGCTTCACGCCGCTGCTAGCTCGCGCTCGGCGTCGATGACGGAGACGGCGCCGTCGTGTCGGACGGGGCTGGGCCGTCGCTGGGACTGACCACGGTCGGTGACGGGGATGCCGACGCGGGCGGGGCTGAGGTCGCGGCGGGCGGGGCCGAGGTGCCAATGGGCGCGGCCGGTCCCGTGGCGGGCCCTGTGGTGCGCATCGGCGACGGACCGCGCACCTTCGGTACCTGTGCGGGCTGCTGGATCGGTGAGGGATCGGCCCGGGTGGCGGGCGGCACCGCCGGAAGCTGGTCGCCGGGCCGCGGGTCCGTGCCGGACGAGGGGTTCTCGACGAGCGCCGTCTGAGCGGTGCCGTGCTGCGCCGCCGCGGCGGCCTGTGCTACGTCATCCGTTCTGCCTGCCCGGGACGACGACACGCACGCCGAACCGATCGCCGCGGCTGCGAGGACCGCCGCAGCGGCGTACAGGCCGGTACGCCGCCGGTGCGCCGAGTGCCGGCCGCGCCGGAAGTACTGCAAGTGACGAGGAAGATACTTGCGGGCCGCCGGCTGCTGGTTCGGATTCTCCGCAGAAACCGCAATGCTCCTTCCGAAACCGTCTACCGGGTCAGCTGACGGGTTCGGACGGGAGGGTCGCCCTACCTCGCGACGCGACGCCGCTCGGATTCACCCCGGTGGTACCTGTTTCCCCGGCCCATGCGAGCACGATGCAACGGGTCCGCCGTGACGTCACCCCGGATTGGCGACGGCCAGCCACAGCGAACGCTACGACCATAGTGGCTGCACATTCGTACGTGACGCCGGCACTCGTTGCGGCCGACGAGCAGGCGGCAGCCTTGCAATCAGACCGTGGTCAGCGTCCGCGGCGACGGCTCTGACCAGGTCGCCCGGGTACGGCGTCGGCACAACCGGTTGATCGTCCGACCCCCGGTCGCTTCGCCAACTCGCGCATCATCACAGGCCCGTCGGCGATGCGGCGCAACGCCATGCCCTTCAGGTGCAGCGAACGGTACCGCTTCGTTCAAGAAGGCGGCTTGTCCAAGAAGGCGCGCAGCTTCCGCAGCGGCCACGTATTGATGACCTCGTCCGCGGTGAGCCAGCCGCGCTGGGCGGTGCCGACCCCGTAGCGCAGGTTGGCCAGGTGCGTCGTCGCGTGCGCGTCGCTGTTGATGGCGAACCGTACGACGTGCCGGCGGGCCTGGATGAGGTGCTCCGCCGACAGGTCGAGCCGCTCGGGGGAGGCGTTGAGCTCCAACGCAGTGCCGGTGCGCGCGGCCGCCTCGTACACCTCCTCGAGGTCGACGTCGACGGGCTGCCGGCGGCCGATGAGCCGGCCGGTGGGGTGACCGATGATGTTGACGTGCGGGTTTTCGCAGGCCCGCACCAGCCGCCGGGTCATTTCCTTCCGCGACTGGTTGAAGTGCGAATGCACCGACGCCACGCACACGTCGAACCCGGCGAGGAAGGCGGCCGGCCAGTCCACCTCGCCGTCCGGGTCGATGTTCAGCTCGGTGCCGTGCAGCAGCTGCAGCTGCGGGCGCTCGGCCGCGAGCGCCCGCAGCTCCTCGCGTTGGGCGAGCATCTTCTCGTCGGACATGCGCTGCATGAACAGGTTCGGCGCGTGGTCGGTGATCGCGAGGTAGGCGTGGCCGAGCCGCGCGGCCGCGCCGACCATCTCGGCGAGCGAGGCCACGCCGTCGGTGAGGTTGGTGTGCGTGTGCAGATCGCCGCGGAGGTCCTTCGTCCGGATCAGGTCCGGCAGTTCGCCGCGCAGGGCGGCTTCGATCTCGCCGCGGTCCTCGCGCAGTGGCGGCGGGATCCAGGGCAGGCCGAGCCGGTCGTACACCTCCTCCTCGGTCTGCGACACGATGAGGGTGTTCGTCGGCGCGTCGAACAGCCCGTACTCGGAAAGCTTGAGCTTGTGCCGCACGGCGATCTCGCGGGTGCGGATGTTGTGCGCCTTCGCGCCGGTGAAGTACTGCAACGCGGCGCCCCATGCGCTCGGCGGCACCACCCGCAGGTCGACCTGCAGGCCCCTCGCGGTGCGGATCGACGTCTTCGCCGCGCCGTGGGCGATGACCTCGGCGACCAGCGGCAGCTCGACGAACGCGGCCATCAGCGCGTCGGACCGTTCCGCGGCGGCGAGGACGTCGACGTCACCGATCGTCTCGCGCATCCGGCGCAGGGATCCCGCGTACGTACAGCGGACGCACCCGTCCACGGCGGACAATGCGGCGACGACGGTCTCCGCGACCTCCATCGCCGCGTTGATCAGCAGCCGGTCACCAGCGTGGTGCAGCAGCTCGATGCCGTGGCGCAGGTTGTCCTCGCTGCGGGCGCCGAATCCCTTGAGCCCCTGGAGCCGGCCCTCGTCGAGCGCCGCCGACAGCTCCTCGACCGAGGAGACGTGAAGCTGCTCGTACAAAGCCATCGCGCGCTTCGGCCCCATGGTGGGAATCTCGATCAGGCGCCGAACACCGGCCGGAATCTTGGCGCGCAGCTCCTCAAGCGCAGCGAACGTCCCACCGTCATGGAAGTACTCGACGATCTTGTCCGCGATCGACGCGCCCACGTTCGGGATGCCCCGTAACGTCTTCACGTCGGCGGCGGAAATGTCTTCCGGGTACCCGGCGACGGAACGCGCAGCCTTCTCGTATACGCGCGCCTTGAACTGTTCCTCACCCGTGATCGAGATGAGGTCGGCGTACTCCTGCAGGAGCGCCGCGACCTCCTCGTTCGACCGAGCCATACATCCCAGCGTAGGTCTCTCGAGGGTCAGGAGGCGGGGTCAGGCTGCGGGTCAGATGTAACCCTTGTTCGGTGCTCGGCGTCATCGGCGGCCCGGCTCGTTGTCAGCCGAGGGCGCGGTCGAGGTTGAACGCGGCGCTGATGAGCGCGAAGTGCGTGAAGGCCTGCGGGAAGTTGCCCTGTTGTTCACCGGTGCGGCCGATCTGCTCCGCGTACAGGCCAAGGTGGTTGGCGTAGGTGAGCATCTTCTCGAAGGCCAGCCGGGCCTCGTCGAGTCGCCCAGCCCGGGTGAGCGCTTCGACGTACCAGAACGAGCAGATCGAGAAGGTGCCCTCCTCCCCGCGGAGGCCATCCGGGCTGGCGGTGGGGTCGTAGCGGTACACCAGCGAGTCGGACACCAGCTCCGCGGTGAGCGCGTCGAGGGTGGCGAGCCATCTAGGGTCGGTGGGGGCGATGAACTTGGTCAGGGGCATCATCAGGACCGCGGCGTCGAGGACATCGTTGTCCTCCTGCTGGACGAACGCCCGCCGGGTGGGCGACCAGCCGTGGCGCATGATGTGGCGGTAGATCGTGTCGCGGGTCCGCCGCCAGTGTTCGATGTTCGCAGGCAGGCCGCGGTGGTTGGCCATTCGCATGGCCCGTTCGATCGCCACCCAGCACATCAGCCTTGAGTACAGGAAGTTCTTGCGCCCGCCGCGGGTCTCCCAGATGCCTTCGTCAGGCTGGTTCCAGTGGTCGCAGACCCAGTCCACCAGGCGGGAGATCGCATCCCAATGGTCGCTGGAGATGGGCTGTCCCCACTTGTCGTAGAGGTAGACCGAGTCGATGAGCGCTCCGTAGACGTCGAGTTGAAGTTGGTCGGCGGCGGCGTTGCCGATGCGTACCGGGGAGGAGCCCTGGTATCCGTCCAGATGGTTCAAGTCGTGTTCGGGCAGGTCGGTGCGGCCGTCAATGCCGTACATGATCTGCAGTGGCCCGGACTGGCTGTCGTCATGCCGGGTGGTGCGATCGGCCAGGAAGGTCATGAAGGCTTCGGCCTCGCCGCTGAAGCCCAGTCGCAGCAAGGCGTAGGCGCAGAAGGCAGCGTCGCGGATCCACACATACCGGTAGTCCCAGTTACGCTCGCCGCCGATCCGCTCGGGCAGGCTGGTCGTCGGCGCGGCCACGATCGCGCCGGTCGGGGCGTAGGTGAGCAACTTGAGCGTCAGCGCGGAGCGGTGGACGGTCTCGCGCCACCGGCCGCGGTAACGGGAGGCGGACAGCCATCGCCGCCAGAACGCCACCGTGGCGGCGAATTCCTGCTCGGCCTCGGCTCGCGGGCATCCGCGCGGCGCGACGTCGTCGCCGACCCGGTCGAGCGCGAACACCGCGGACTCGCCTTCCAGGAGTTTGAACGACGCCGTCGCGTCCAGGGCGTCGTGTTCGACCGGTACGGTGGCGGTCAGGGCGAGTGTAAGGTCGCCGGACTCGAAGCGGGTCTGGCCGGCTTGCCACCGGACGGTGTGCGGCTGTCTGGCGTAGTCGAAGCGGGGCGCCACCTTTGCCCGGAACGGGGTCGCGCCGCGCACGCACAAGACGCGTCGGATCAGCCGGTGGCGGCCGACCTCGCTGGAGTCGCCGGTGATCGGCATGAAGTCTTGGACCTCACCCACGCCGTCCTCGGTGAAAAATCGGGTGATCAGCACGTTGGTGTCGGGGAAGTAGAACTGCTTGGTTTTCGCCGGCGCATCGACGGCCAGCTCGAACGACCCGCCCCGGTCGGCGTCGAGGATCGAGGCGAACACGCTCGGGGCGTCGAAGCAGGGACAGCAGTACCAGTCGATGGTACCGTCGGTGCCCACCAGGGCCACGGTGCGCAGGTTGCCGATCAGGCCGTGCTCGGCGATCGGCAGGTAGCCGGAAGCCGCACCCGGCTGTCGCTTGCCGCTCATGCGTGTCTGCTTCCCGCTCGGGGTCGGGCTAACCCGCCATCCCGGTGGCGATCGCCGCTGCTGCGTGCTCACGGACATCCAGGTGGAAATGGCCTCGACCCCGCCCGGCCACCGGTGGCGCGCCGGTGGCATCGACGCTGGCCAGGTACATCAGCCGCAGGTCGCCGCGGTACCCGGCGTATCCCCGGATGCCTTCGTAGCCGGTGACGAAGTCGCGGGCCGAGGAGGCCGTTCCCGCTCGGTCAATGCCGCGCCGGAAGTCCTCCACGCGGGCACTCGCGCGTGTACTACGGCTTGTAGACGGTCGCCTCATGGGAGGTCTGCCGGATGCCATTGGGACCGTCGAACACTCGCTGGCCCCACCAGGTGAGCGACTTGGCGTTGAACTGGGCCACCATGTCGAGGTTGCTGACGTCTCCGCTGTTGCCGCTCCAGGACCACGCGAGATAGCCGACGCGGTCCGCCTGCGCCTCGGACATGATTGCGTCTTCGTCGATGTCGCCGTCGTGATGCGTGTACGCGAATTCGGTCACCGCGATGGGTAGCTTCGCCTGGATGTACCGGTCGAAGTAGTCGTGGACGTTCGTGGCGCGGAAGAAAGCGCCGTACATGTGAATGGAGAAGACGGTGTTCCGATCCGGATCGCTGGCGAAGACGCCGGCGGCGTGGTCCCGCATGGTGAATGACAGGTCCTGACCCCAGTCGGGCGCGTCGACCATGAGGGTGTGATGGATACCCGCCCGGCGCAGCCGGCGGATCGAGTCCATCGTGTCGCCGGGCCAGGTGCGGACGTTGTCGAGGACGTAGGGTTCGTTCGCGACGTTGATGATGGCGTACTTCTCCTGGCCGACCAGCGCCTGGCGAATGCTGATCCAGTAGTCCACCGCCCGCGCTTGCGGAACGGCTTCCTTGCGGTAACCCCACCCTGTGGTGTCGTGTACCACCAGGACGCAGATGAGGTGGTTGCGCCGGCACAGCCCGATCAGGCGCGCGACATCGGCGGCGTCGTCTCGTTTCGCGGTGACTCCGGTGGACACCTCGACGCGTACGGTGTTGGCGCCCATTGCCTTGACGTCACTGAGCATCCGGGCCGTTCTCTGCGGATACACGGCATAACTGTGGCCCACACCACGCATGACGAACTCATGGTTGTTGGCGTCGTAGAGACGCCCGTCGTCCACGTGGAACCCGGTTCGTAGCAGTGCCCCGGTCGAATGATCCAGTCGCCCCGCGAGATCCGAATCGTGCAGCCGCCTCACGAGGAGGATCGAGACGACGACGGCAATGAGCATCGTGCCCACGATCATGGTGCGCATTCTCATGACCCACCTCGGACCGGATCTCGTGGCGCTGACTCCTCACCCTGCTCACCCATGAAAGCCCGACGGGCGGGCGCAGTACGACACTTCCCCGGCTCTGCCGCGCCAACCCCTCCCGCAGCGATCTCTCCCGCACAAGTGATCTTCGCTCGCCACGTCGGCTGTCGGTAGCGGGGATGGTTCAGGGCATGGCAGGGACCCCCAAGACCAGCCTTTCTGTCGTGACAGCCCCCTGCGCCCGCAACGCGGCGGCGCCCGACGCCTTCTCTGCGTGCCCGGAAAATGTATGATCGTCGTACGATCTGAATGAGGCGCAGGGCCGGGAAGGCGAACATATGGAGCTGAGCGCTGTAGTCACGGGGGCCGCGCGGGGGATCGGGCGGGATGTGGTGGTCCGGTTGCGGGGCGCGGGTTACCGGGTGGTGGCGGTTGACGTCTCGCCCGCCGTGGCCGATCTGGCCGAGGACGGCTGGGTGGTGCCGATGGTCGCCGACGTCGCGGCGGACGCGGCGCCGGGCGCGGTGGTCGAACGGGCGACGGCCGAGTTTGGGCGACTCGATCTGCTGGTCAACAACGCGGCGCGGTTCTTGCGGCGGCCCATTCTCGAGACGAGCGATGAGGACTTCGACGCGTTGTTCGCCACGAACGTGCGGCCGGTGTTCCGGTTTTCGCGGGCCGCGCTGCCGCAGCTGGCGCAGCGCCGCGGCTGCATCGTCAACACGGCGTCGATTTCCGGGCTGGTCGGTGTACCCAACCAGGTCGTCTATGCGATGACCAAGGGTGCGGTCGTGCAGCTGACCCGGCAGCTTGCTGTGGAGTGGGCGGCCCGCGGCGTGCGAGTCAACGCCGTCGCGCCGGGGGCCGTCGACACCGGGTTCATGGACGAGGCCAGGAGCGCCGATCCGGATCCGGCGGCCAGCCTGGCCGTCACTCTGGGCAATCACCCCAACGGGCGGCTGTCGACGCCCGATGAGGTGGCCCGCGCGATCGTGTTCCTGGCCTCGCCGGAGTCGGCCGGCATCACCGGCGCGATTCTGAGCGTGGACGGTGGCTACGTGGCGCGGTGAGCTTCCATCTCCTCCAGGAGGATCGGCGCCGCCGCGGTCACGCCGTGGATGCCCAGCACCGACGCGATCTCCATGACCTCCAGGATCTCGCGGGCGGTGGCGCCGTGGCCGATGGCGTTCTCGATGTGCAGTTTGAGGCCCTTGACGTACAGGTGGGTGGCCGCGGTGTCGAAGGCGATGTAGACGAACTCCTTGACCTTCGGCTCCAGCACCCCGGTGCGCCACGGCACCGAGGAGAACTCGGTGTAGGCGGCGAACATCGCCGGGTCCAGTTCGAGCATCTCGTCCCAGAAGGCATGCCAGTAGCCGCGGGTCTTGGTGAAGTCGGCCTTGAGCCGCTCCTGCTCGTCGGTGAGCGGCGCCGGGCCGGTGCGCAGGCCCTTCTCCTGCAGCACTTCGACGAGGACCGGCACGCCGATGTTCATCGCGTGGATGCCCAGCGTCGCCGACAGCTCCAGCACCTCCATGATCTCCTGCGGGGTGGCACCCAGCTCCAGGGCGGTCCTGATGTGCTGGCGTACGCCCGGCAGGTACATGTGGGTGGCGTTCGCGTCGATCGCGATGTAGATGAATTCCTTGACCTTCGGCTCCAGCACGCCGTTGCGCCACGGGACGGCGGAGAAGTCGAGGTACGCCTTCAGGAACTCGGGGTCCAGCCGGAGCACTCCCTCCCAGGTTTCGCTCCAGGTTCCGCGTACGCGGATGAACTCGTCCTTGATCTCCTGTTGCCGGGCGGTGAGCGTCATCGGCGGTCAGTCCTTCGCAGCCAGTTGACGATTTCGGTGTGATCGGCGGACGGTTCGAGCGCCTCGGCGGCCCGCGCCCACAGGTCCACCGCCGCGTGGCCCAGCGGGTCGGGGGCGCCCACCTGGTCGGCCAGGCCGGTGGCGATGCGCATGTCCTTGAGCATCAGGCGCAGCCCGAAGCCCGAGTCGTACGTGCCGGGCAGGACGAAGCTGGGCCACTTGTGCTCGGTCGAGCCGCTGCGGCCGCTGGAGCTGTTGAAGATGGACAGCATGGTCTCCGGGTCCAGGCCGAACCGCTCGCCGGCCAGGATCGCCTCGGAGGTGACCAGCAGGTGGGTCGCGGAGAGCAGGTTGTTGAGCGCCTTGACGGCGTGGCCGCTGCCGACGCTGCCGGCCCGTGTGGTCGTGCCGAGGCAGGCGAGCACTGGTTCCACACGATGGAGGTCGGCGGGTTCGCCGCCGGTCATGATGGTCAGCGTTCCGGTGCGGGCCCGGGCGACCCCGCCGGACACGGGGGCGTCCAGGAGCGTGATGCCCCGGTCCGCCAGCTCGGCGGCCAGGGCCCGCGTGCGCGCCGGTTCCGACGAGCTCATGTCGATGACGGTCGTGCCACGCTCGACGACGAACAGGTCGTCGCGGACGGTGCTTTCGACGACGTGGGAGTTCGGCAGCATCAGCACGACGACCGTGGCGCCGCGCACGGCGCCGGCCAGGCTGTCGGCCGCGATGCCGCCCGCCTCGGCGAGCGCCTGCCGGGCCGGTGCGGCCGGGTCGTACCCCTGGACGTGGTAGCCGGCGCGGACCAGCAGAGCCGACATCGGGCTGCCCATGTTGCCCAGACCCACGAAGCCGATCATCCGGGCACCGGCGCCGCGTAGTCGGCCGGCGTGACTTCCTCGGCCCACACGGTGGTGCCGAGCGAGATCGCGGTGTGGGTCATCGACGAGTCGTGCGCGGCGCCGTGCCAGTGCCGCTCGCCGGCCGGCACCCAGATGCTGTCCCCGGCCTGGATCACCTCGGGCCGGCCGCCCTCGGAGCAGACCAGCCCCCGCCCGGAGACCACCTGGAGGATCTGGCCGTGCTCGTGGCTGTGCCAGTACGTGCGCGCACCCGGCGCGAAGGTGACCGTCGCGATCGTGGTGCCGTCGGTCGCGGGCAGCACCGATTCGAACCAGGCCTGGCCGGTGACCGTCGCGCGGTGCTCGGACGGGCCGCGCCGGTCGTGGCCGTGGACGATGTTCATGCGGCGGGGTTCTCCTTCGTGTGCAGCCGTACGCCGCCGGACAGGTCCCCGAGGGCGTCGACGACGGTGTTGCTGATCTCGTCGGCGTAGCCGAGGGCGCGGGCCAGGCCGAAGCTGGCCAGCGGGCCGGCCGAGTTGGGGCTCGCCACTCCCAGCCGGGCGGCGAGTTCGACGTACAGGTTGACGTCCTTGAGCATCAGCGTGTTGGTGAGCCCGCCCGTGAGGTAGTCACCGTGAATGATGCTGGGGAAGCGGTTGCGGGTGGCGAAGTTGACGCCGGAGCTGGCGTTCAGCACGGCGAGGACGGTTTCGAGGTCGAGGTCCGCCTTCTTCGCGGCGACCATCACCTCGGCGGTGGCCGAGAGCGCGATCGCGTTGAGGAAGTTGTTCAGCAGCTTGACGGTGTGGCCGGCCCCGCTCGGTCCACAATGGAAAATCTTCGCGGCGAACAGGTCCAGCACCGGGCGGGCACGGTCGAGCACGTCCGCCTCGCCGCCCACCATCAGGGTCAGCGTGCCCTTCTCGGCCGCGGCGGCGCCACCGGAGATGCCGGCGTCGAGGTATGCCGCGCCGCGCTCGGCGAGCATCGCGTTCAGCCGGGTGGTCGAGGCGGGTGCAGCGGTCGACAGGTCGACCACGATCAGGCCGGGGCGGGCGTGGGCGAGGACGCCGCCGTCGCCGAGCACCACCGCCTCGACGACGCTGCTGTCGGGCAGCGAGAGCAGCAGGATGTCCGAGCCGTCGGTCACCTCGCCGACCGACGCCGCCGGCCTGGCACCGGCCGCGGTGACGTTCTCCTCGCGGATGTCGTAACCGACCACGTCGTGGCCGTCGCGCACGACACAGGCGCACATGCGGCCGCCCATGTTGCCGAGGCCGGCAAAACCGATCCTCATCAGGGCTCCTCTCCAATGGTGGCGGCGAGACCGGTGATGCCCGCCAGGGTGCAGGGGGCGAACCGGCCGAGCGTGCCGGGGTCGTGGCCGGCGACGAGGTGGTCGGCCCGCATGGCGCGGATGCGGTCGAAGCCCGCGTACATGTCGATGAGGTTGGCGACCTGCGTGAACGGCATGTTCCGCTCGTACTCCTCGTAGTAGTGCACCGAGTCCGAGGCGAGCAGGACGACGCCGTGGCTGGTGTTGACGAGGACGACGCTCTGTCCCGGTGTGTGCCCGCCGACCCGGATCACGCGTACGCCCGGGGCCGGTGAGACCTCGTCGTCAAAGGTTTGCAGCCGGTCTTCCCGCGCGGCCTGCCGGAGGTGGCCGATCTCCTCGTCCTCCACGGAGTGGTGCAACAGTGTCCGGGTCGCGTACGGCCCGGTCCAGAAGTCGTACTCTGCGATGGCGACGATCAGCGCCGAGCCGGGGAACAGGTCGAGGTTGCCGATGTGGTCGTAGTGCGCGTGGGTGACCACGACCGGCGGCCCGGCGGCCCGGTCGACCCCGAGGGCGTCGAACGCGGCCGCCGGCTCGATCAGCGTGGTGCGCTTGCGGTTGGCGCCGCCGATGGCCGAGAACCCGGTGTCCACGACGATCGTGCGGTGCGCGTTGCGGACGACCCAGAAGAAGTAGTCCATCCCGATCGGGCCGTCCGGCTCGCCGTAGAGGTGGTAGTTGAGGTAGACGTCGCTGCGGACCGTCTGCCGGGTCCCGTACTTGACGATTGTCACCTGGTACTGGTCCGAGCCGGGCGCGGGCGTCATGACAGGAGCAGCTGCCCGGCGTTCGTCCCGACCAGCCGCCGGATGTCGTCCTCGGAGATGCCCGCGTCGAGCAGCCCGCGGGCGGCCCGGCGGAACAGCGTCACCGGCAGCGGGTTGTTCTTCTGGCCCGAGTCCGAGGACAGGATGGTCCGCTCGACGCCGACCTCCTTGATGAACGTCAGCAGCTCATCCAGGTCGCGGCGGCGCTCCTCACGGCCGAAGTACATGACGATGCAGTGCTCGATGGTGACGCCCTGCCGCGCCCACGCCACCGCCTGATCGACCGAGGCGCCGACGACGAAGATGGGGTGGTTGACCACGATCCGGCCGATGCCGGCCTCGAGCGCGGCGTCGATCAGCGCCTGGGACTCCACGACGCCCAGGTGGCCGCAGGTCAGCACGGCGTCCTCGGCGGCGATCACCGACAGGATGTCGCGGACCTCGGGCAGCACGCCGCCCCGGTCGTCGAGGATCGAGATGATCTCGTTGGGCCTCAGTTCCACCTCGGACGTCGGGAAGCCGGTGTCGTGGTGTTCGTGGTGCTTGACGTGGGCGGCGGAGGAGAGCGTCGGGAACCACACCATGCGCCCGCCCATGCGCAGCGCGAGTTCCACCGCGTACGGGTTGAGGCCACCCACCGTCCGGTTGAGCGCGACGCCGCCGTGCACCTGCGTCGGCAGCTCGGCCAGGCCCGCCGAGCGCAGCGCCAGGATGTCGGTGACCATGCTGTGGTGGTGGGACTTCGCCACGATCGCCCGGAACCCCGCCTGCGCCGCGTCGCGCGCCGCGTCGAGGATGCTCATCCGGCGCGGGAACGGGCTCGGGCCCGGGTGCTGGTGCAGGTCCACCGCGCCGACCAGGAGGCTGTCGGCCTGCTCGTCGGGCACCTTGCGGTCCTCGTCGGCGTCGGGGTCGAACATGTAGTCGACTGTCATCATGATGTGCTTCCTCACCGTCACTCGG
Source organism: Dactylosporangium sp. NPDC049140 (assembly GCF_040648435.1). Lineage (NCBI taxonomy): Bacteria > Bacillati > Actinomycetota > Actinomycetes > Micromonosporales > Micromonosporaceae > Dactylosporangium > Dactylosporangium sp. NPDC049140. The sequence continues at coordinate 58,179 of NZ_JBEZDS010000043.1, forward strand.
ACACCAGGACTTGATCTTCGGGCCGCCAGTGGGCGATGACCCGCGCGCCGGGGGCGACCGCCGCCGGCGCGCCGACGGGCAGCACCGCGCTGCCCACGGAGTCGTCGCCGAAGGCCAGCTCGATCCGGTAGTACGTGCCGTAGAAGGAGATGTCGGTGACCGTGGCCGGGGCGGCGTTGCTCCCGGCCGGCATCGACTCCTCGTCGGGAGCGATCCGCATCCGCTCCGGCCGTACGATCAGCCACTGCTGCTCGCTGTCGTCGCCAGGCTCGCCGACCGTCCACTTGCGATCATGCCACTCGTAGACGTCCGCCGAGCGGTACCGGCCGCCGAACACATTGGACTCGCCCAGGAACCGGGCCACGAACCGGGTCGTGGGCCGGTGGTACAGCTCGACCGGGGTGCCGACGGCGACGATCTTGCCGTGGTCGAAGATGGCGATCCGGTCCGACAGCGTCATCGCCTCGTCCTGGTCGTGCGTGACGAAGACGAAGGTCAGGCCCAGCTCCTGGTGCAGGCGCTTGATCTCGCGCTGCAACGACTGGCGCAGCTTGCGGTCCAGCGCGCTCAGCGGCTCGTCGAGCAGCAGCACGCCGGGGGAGAAGACCACCGCGCGGGCCAGCGCGACGCGCTGCTGCTGGCCGCCGGAGAGCTCGTGCGGCCGCCGGCCGCCCATGCCGCCCAGGTCGACCAGTTCCAGCGCCTCGCCGACCAGCTTGGCCGTCTCGGCGGCCGGAACCTTGCGCTCGCGCAGCGGGAACGCCACGTTCTGGGCCACGGTGAGGTGGGGGAACAGCGCGTAGTTCTGGAACACCATGCCGAAGTTGCGCTTGTGCGCCGGCGTACGGCTGATGTCCTTGCCGTTGAGCTCGATCCGCCCGGACGTCGGCTCCGTGAAACCGACGATCATGTTGAGCGTGGTCGTCTTCCCCGAGCCGCTCGGCCCGAGCAGGGTGAGGAACTCGCCCGGCTGGATGTCGAGATGCACGTGGTCGACGGCGGGCGGCTCGGCGGTCCCGTACCGTTTGCAGAGGTCGACCAGCTGGACCCGGGCACCGCGGGCGCCGATCCCGGGCGCTCCCGGTGCGGCCTGCTGACTCGTCGGGGTACTCATCGGGTGCCTCTCTTTCCGCGTCGCACGCCGACGATCTGGGCGAGCAGGATGGGAACGCTGACCAGCACGACCATCAGGCTCGACGCGGCGGAGATCGTCGGATCGATCTGGATGGTGACGCTGTTGAACATCTGGACCGGCAGCGTGACGGCCCCGGGCGCCTGCAGGAACAGGGCGATGACGACCTCGTCGAGCGAGGTCACGAACGCCAGGACGGCGCCGGACAGGACGCCGGGCAGGACCAGCGGAAGGGTCACCCGCCGCAACGTCGAGACCGGGCCGGCGCCGAGGCTCGCCGCGACGCCGGGCAGCCGGGCGTCCATGCCCTGCAACCGCGCCGTCACCGCGATCACCACGAACGGCAGCGCCAACGCGGTGTGGGCCAGGATGATGCCGATCAGGGTCCCGTTCAGGCCGAGCCGCAGGAACGCCGAGAAGACCACCAGCGCCACGAGGATGTGCGGGACGATCATCGGTGACAGCAGGAAGCCGTTGACCGCGCCGCGCCATCGCGGGCGCAGCCGGGCCAGGCCGAACGCGGCCATCGTGCCGAGCACGGTCGCGATCACCGCGGTGTAGATGCCGACCTGCAGCGTGTTGAGGATCGCGGCGGTCCACTCGGGCGAGGTGAACAGGTTCTCGTACCAGCGCAGCGACCAGCCGTCGGGCGGGAACCGGAACGTCTGGGCCGACGAGAAGCTCATCGGGATGACCACCAGGGTCGGCGCGACCAGAATGATCGCCACGACCGTGGTGTGGATCCTCAGCCACGGGCGGACGGGAGCCGTCCGGTCCGAAGTGGAGCCGGCGCGTGCGGGCTGGCCGCCGGCCACGGTCACCGCCACGTTCTGTCCCGCCAGGCGGCGGCTCAGGCCGAGCACGACGAGGGTGACGACGAGCAGGAGCATGCCCATCGCGCCGGCGCCACCGAAGTCGAGCAGTTCCTTGGCACGCACGTTGATGACCTGGGCGATCATCGCGTTGCGGTTGGAGCCGAGCAGCGCCGGCGTGACGTAGAAGCCCAGCGACAGCACGAAGACCAGCGACATGCCGGCGACGACGCCCGGCGCGGACAGCGGGAGATAGATGCGGCGGAACGCGCGCGCCCGGGGTGCTCCGAGGCTCTGCCCGGCGGCGACCAGGCTGCTGTCGATCTGCGACATGGCGCTGTACATCGGCAGCACCAGGAAGGGCAGCAGCACCTGGGTCATCGAGATGCCGACGGCCAGTGAGGTGCCCAGCAGGCGCACGTCGCCGAGCCCGAACGGCCGCAGGAGGTCCTGCACCACGCCGCCGTCCTGCAGGAGCACCAGCCACGCGAAGTTGCGGGCCAGCATGCTCGTCCAGAAGGGCACGAGCACGACGGTGATCAGCACGCCGCGCATGGTCGGGCCGACCAGGGTCATCGCGTACGCGTACGGGTAGGCCAGCAGCAGCCCGATCACCGACACGATCAGCGCGATGAGCAGTGTCCGGCCGAGCACCCGGATCGTGTACCCGTCGGTGAACAGCGAGGCGTAGTTGCCCAGCCCGGTCTCCGGCTCGGTGAAGCTGTCCACCACCAGGGTCGCCAGCGGCAGGACGAACAGCAGTGCCAGGGCGATCAGGGCCGGGGCGAGCAGGCGCCATCCAGAGGAGCGTGCCCGGCCCGCCCGGCCCGGCCCGGGGCGCCCGGTCGTGGGCGCCTCCGGGGTGGCGGTGGAGACGGCCATGCTCAGCCGACCTTCCAGGCGGTCCAGCGCTTGACCAGGGCGTCGGTGTTGTCGATCCACCACTGCTTGTCCTGCTCGAGCGTGCGGCCGCGGTCGGGCAGGAAGGCGTTGAACGTCTTCTGCTGGTCGGTGTAGCCGACGGTGTTGAGGTCGACGTCGGGCCTGGCGGGGGCGGTGCCGGTCAGCTTGGCGTAGGCGATGGACTGTGCGGGCTCGGTGACGAACGCGAGCATCTCCTGGGCGAGCTGCTTGTGCGGCGCGCCCTTCGGGATGACCAGGGCGCCGATGTCGGTGGTGTTGAAGTCCCAGACCGGCACCAGGTTCGCGCCGCTCTGCGCCGAGACAATGGTGCGGGCTGTCACGGTGAGCACCATGCTGGCCTGCTTGTCGACCATCGCCTGCTGGATCGCGCCGTAGCTGGGCGCGAAGACCAGCGAGTCCTTGATCGTGCCGATCTTCTTGAAGGCCCGGTCGAGGTCGAGCGGGTAGACCTGCTCCGGCGCTACCCCATCGGCGACCAGTGCGGCCTCGAACAGGCCGGCCTTCGGGTAGTCGTAGACGATCCGCTTGCCGGGGAAGCGCTTGACGTCGAAGAAGTCGTTGATCTTCGTGGGTTTCTCGCCCGGGAACATGTCGGCGTTGTAGCTGAAGATGTTGGCGTAGCGGTAGGTCGGCACGAAGCAGTCGCCGGTCGTGCCCTTGGGGAACTTGCTGCGGTCGAGCGCGGGGTGGTCCAGCTTCTCGAACAGCTCGCCGCAGTAGGCGCCGGCGTAGATCCAGCTCATGTTCGCCAGGTCCCAGATGGTCTTGCCGGACGCCACCATGGTCCGCACCTGGGCCTGCTCCGCCGGGCTGATGTTGGTGAACTTCGTCCCGGTCTTGGCGGTGAACGGCGCCTGGAGCGCCGTCTTCTCGTCCTCCTGGAACTGCCCGCCGGTGCTGGCCCAGGTCAGGGCCTTCTGGTCGGAGCCGTCGCTGCCGGAGTCACCGCCGACGCCACAGCCCGAGAGCATGAGGGCGCCTACCGCTATCGTCGTAAGAAATCGGTATGTCTTCATATCTATCGCCTTTTCTCGATCGGGCTCTCACCCGTTCTCGCGCACGGTGAATCGGGGGACGGCAAGCCGTCCGGGTGAACCGTCCGGGGCTGGACCCGGGCGCTGTCAGTCCGCTGCGGTGTCGAGCGGGCTGACCATGCGTCGGCTGATCGTCTCGGCGCCCGACAGGAGGGCACGTGCCACCTCGGTGTCGGTGCCGTCTGGCACGAACTGGGCGATGTCGACGGCGGCCAGGGTCGCCACGATCTGGCCGGCCGGGTCGCGGATCACCGTCGCCACGGCGCTGATGCCGTTCTGCGGGCTCTTGCGGAACGCGATCCCGGTGCGGCGGACCTCCTCGAGCTCCTCCTCGGTCGCGTTGACGGGCGGCGCGCCGTCGCGGAACCGGTAGTAGGACTCGTTGCGGAAGGCCCAGAAGGCCATCGTCTGCGCCGCGTCCGGCCCGAGGTGGCTGCCGACGGCGATCGAGACGTGCGCCGTGCGGCTGGTGTCCTCGCGCACCTGGGCCACCACGGGGCTGGTGCCGTTCCACACGCTGAGCACGATCGTGAGCCGGACGCGCAGGCTGATGTCGTTCATCACCGGGCCGGCGAGATCGAGGACACCGAGCCGGGACAGGGCCATGGTGCCGAGCTCGGCGAGCAGGACGCCGAACTCGTACTGGTTGCGGTCGCGGCGCTGCAGGAGACCGTGGTTCTCCATCGACGCCAGGTAGCGGTGGGCGGTGGACTTGCCCACGCCGAGCTCTTCGGCGGCCGACACCAGGTCGATGGTGTCGTTGGCCGCGAGCAGCCGCAGGAGCTGCACCACCCGTGACACCACCTGGAGGTCGCCGCTGGCGATCTCCAGTCCGTCGGCCGCAGCGCGCGGCCCCCGAGAGGCGCTGGTCATGGTGACCTCCCTTGCGTCCCGGCCCTGTCCCGCATTGCGGGGAGACCGTCCGGGTATCCGGTACAGAGGAATGTAGGTGATCCATCCCGCTGCATGTCAAGGTCCGGGGGAGATTTCCTGTCTGCTAAGGGCAAGTTAATTCGTGGCGGTGACAAGATTGTATGACTAACCTACAATTTTGGCGAGTGCCGACGGGTGACGAGGAGGTACCACAGATGCGTGGACTGGCAGGTAGGGTCGCAGTGGTGACTGGAGCCGCGGGCGGGATCGGTGCGGCCACCGCCCGGCGGCTCGCCGAGGAGGGCGCGCACGTGGTCGCCGTCGACCTCGACGAGGAGCGCCTGCGCAAGACCGCGGAGTCGCTGCCGACCGAGAGCCTGTGGGTCCGCGCCGACGTGTCCACGGAGGACGGCGTGGCCGGATACGTGCAGGCCGCCGTCGAGCACTTCGGCCGCATCGACCTGCACCACCTCAACGCCGGCATCCCGGGATCGTTCGCCACGCTGCCCGAGCTCACCGTGGCGGAGTTCGACAAGGTCATGGCCGTCAACGTCCGCGGCGTCTTCCTCGGCGCCCGCGCCGCCTTCCGGCAGTACGCGGCGCAGCGCACCCGGGGCAATATCGTGATCACCGGCTCGATCGGCAGTCTGCGCGGCAGCGCGGACCTGCTGGCGTACCAGACCTCCAAGCACGCCGTGCTCGGCATCCTGCACGGCGCCGCGATGTACGGCGGCCCCCTGGGCATCCGGGTGAACGCGGTCGCCCCGGGCATCGTGCCCACCGGCCTGTTCGCCGCGACGCCGGACGTGGCCGGCGGCAAGGACGACATGTCCCGCCGGGCGAGCAGCACGCCGCTGCGCCGAGCCGGCACGGGCGACGACGTCGCCGGGGTGGTCGCCTTCCTGCTCAGCGACGACGCCGCCTACATGACCGGCGAGGTCGTCTCGGTGGACGGCGGCGCGAGCATCGTCAGCACGGTCCGGCCGTCCGGCGGCGCCGGCGCGTGGGACTTCGCCGCGCACGACGAAGCCCTCTACGGCGCTAGGAGCTGACCGGCAGCGGGGCGACCACGCCGATGTCGGTGTGCACGTCGATGACGACCGGGCGGCCGGCGCAGAGCGCGCGGTCGAGCGCCGGGGCCAGGTCGCCCGGCTTGTCCACCCGCAGGCCCAGCGCACCCATCTCCCCGGCGATCCGGGCGAAATCCACCTCCTCGTACGTCCACAGCTCCCGGGACTGCTCGGTGGGCTGCCCGCCGTACGCCCGGTCGAAGCCGCGCTTGCTCTGGTTGCCGCCGTGGTTGTTGTTCACGACGGTGACCAGGTTGACCCTCCGGCGCACGGCGGTCTCGATCTCCCCAAGGTGGTAGTAGAGCCCCGCGTCGCCGGTGAAGACCACGACCGGCCGGTCGGGCGCCGCGCACTTGGCGCCCACACCCGCCGAGAACGCCCAGCCGAGATGGCCGGCGCTGCGCAGGTACCCCTGATCCGGCGAGGTGACATCGTGGAACTGGGCCATCCACATCCCCGCGTGACCGGTGTCGGCGACCAGGACGGCGTCCCCGGGCAGGCCGCTGGTGAGCTCGGCGGCTATGCGCTCCGGCCGGATCGGCACCGCGTCGCTGGTCAGCACCTCGCGGTAGCGGGACCGCCAGTCGGCCCGCAGGCACTGGACCTCGGCCAGCCAGGCCGACCGGGCGGGCTGCGGCTCGCGGGCCGCCAGTACGAGCATCCGGGTCAGCGCCGTGCGGGCGTCGGCGGCGACGCCGGCCCGCAGCGGATAGTTGCGCCCGAGGTGCGACGGCTCGATGTCGATCTGGATCGCCGGGGTAGCCTCCGGTGGCACGGCCCAGAAGTGCGTGGTCATGCTGCCGGCCTGCGTGCCGATGAAGCAGACCAGGTCGGCGCGGGCGACCGCCTGGTTCGCGCACTCCCTCGAGTACGTCCCGGCCACGCCGAGCGACAGCGGATGCGTACCGGGGAAGGTGTCCTTGCCGTTCGCCGAGGTCGCCACCGGGATCTGCAACGCCTCGGCCAGCGCCACGAGCTCGGCGCCCGCTCCGGACCACCGCACCCCGCCGCCGGCCACGATCACCGGCCGCGCCGCCGCCGCCAGCAGCCTCAGCACCGCCGTCACGCTCTCGTCGTCCGGCGCCGGGCGCACCGGCGGCACGGCCGCGAACGCCGGCTCCACGAGCGGCTCCACGTCCGTCTCGTCGGTGTCCAGCTGGCCCTCGTTGCCCTGGACCTGTAGGTGGACCGGCCCGGGGGAGCCCGTGGTGGCGACCCGGAAGGCGTGGCGCAGCATGTCGGGGAAGCGGCCGGCGTCATCGACTGTCGCGTTGAACTTGGTCACCGGCTCGAACGCGGGCAGGTCGTCCGCCTCCTGGTAGACCTGCCGGAACTTGGTCGCGGGCGACCGGCCGCCGGTCAGGGCGATCACGGGGGAGCCCGCGAGGAACGGCTCCCGCAGGCCGGCGGCCAGGTTCAGGGCTCCGACCACCTGCGCTGCCACGACGCCGGGACGGCCCGAGACGCGGGCGTAGCCGTCGGCCATGTAGGCGGCCGCCTTCTCGCCGTGGGTGACGACCCGCTCGATGTGCGGGTGGTGCAGCTCCAGCTCGGCGAGGGTACGGCGAAGGATCGCCGGGACGAGGAAGATGTGGGTGACGCCGTAGCCGCCGAGCATGTCCGCGACGACACGGGCGCCGGTCCGCCGGGTCATCCGGCGACGATTCCGGCCGGCTCGGACTCCTGGTGCCACTCCGTGATGGCCCGGTCGGCGAGCCGGAACGCCTCGAGTGCGGCCGGTGCGCCGCAGTACGCCGCGGTCTGCAGCAGGACCTCCTGGATGTCGGCCTCGGTGCAGCCGTTGTTCAGGGCGCCGCGCACGTGCACCGAGAACTCGTGCGGACGGTTCAGCGCGGTGAGCATCGCCAGGTTGAGCAGGCTCCGGGTGCGCCGGTCCAGCCCCGGCCGGGACCACACGTCGCCCCAGCAGGTCGCCGTGACGTACTCCTGCACGACCCGCGTGAACTCCGTCGCCCGCAGCATCGAGCGGTCGACGTGGGCATCGCCGAGGACTTCACGCCGTACCTGGTTGCCGCGCTCGAACCGGCTGTCGTCAACACTCATGGACCGCTCCTGTCTCTGCCGATGGGCAGGGACAGCGTACGACGATCATACAATCTGTGGAAGTGTGTCAGGTCGCTTCGCATCGTCCTCGGACGGGCCGGGGCTAGGCTCCGTCCTGTTGGGAGAGCGCGAACTGACCGGCCCGGCCGGCCTCCTCGACGTGCCGCGCGCAGGCGGCCGCGGCGGCCTCGGCGTCGCCGGCGTCGACGGCCGCGACGATCGCGCGGAGCTCCTCGACGCTGTGCGCGAGGCGGCCCGGGGCCGTCATCGACAGCGACCGCAGCACGCTCACCCGGGCGTGCAGGCTGCCGGCGACCGACTTCAGCGCCTCGTTGCCGCCGCCGTCGAACAGCACGTCATAGAAGACGTCCTTCGCCGCGAGAATCGGCTGGCCCTTGGCGACCAGCTTCTCGACCCGCTCCAGCGCACGGGCGAGCGCCTTGCGCTGGGCCGGGCTCGCGTGCTCGACGAACAGCCGGCCGGCCAGGGCCTCCAGCGCCGAGCGCACCTCGTAGAGCTGCCGCGCCTCCTCGGCGCTGACGCTGGTGACGACGGTGCCCTTGTTGGGGATCGCGGTCACCAGGCCCTCGGCGGCGAGCTCCCGCAGCGCCTCGCGGACGCTGGTGCGCGAGACACCGGTGAGCTCGACCAGCTCCCGCTCGATCAGGCGCTGGCCCGGCGCGAGCCGGCGGTCGAGGATGGCCTGCCGCAGGGTTTCCAGGACCTGCGAGCGGATGAGTGCGGGGCTCCGCTCGATGCGCAACACATTGGCTCGTGTCACCGGGTCCTCCTTGTGCGTGATTGCCTGACATCGTACCCAGCATCGCAGGCCGGGCTCGCCGTTGTTTCAAATCGTATGACGATGCTACAATCTCGAAACCCAAAACCCCTCGTGAGGAGCATGATGGCGCGGTTGGGTTTCGCTCGTCGTCTGGCATCTGCCGACCGTACTCTGATCGGCACCTGGCTCAAGATCCCGGCGCTGGAGCCGGTGGAGATCCTGGCCGACGCCGGCTTCGACTACATCGTCATCGACCAGGAGCACGCCCCGCTCACCCTCGAGTTCGCATACCAGGCGACCGTGGTGGCGCAGGGCGCCGGCATGTCGGTCCTGGTCCGTGTCCCCGACCGCAGCGGCAGTCATCTCCAGCGGCTGCTGGACGCCGGCGTCGACGGCATCCTGGTGCCCCGCGTCGTCTCCGTGGAGGAGGCGTCCGCGGTGGTCCGGCAGATGCTCTTCTCGCCCGGCGGCGACCGGGGCGTCGGTATCACCTCCCGGGCCGGGCGCTGGGGCGGCACGCCCCGCGAGGAGTACCTGCGCTTCGGCGACGAGGAGGTCATGCGCGCGGTCCAGCTGGAGGAGCGTGCCGCGATCGAGCGGGTCGAGGAGATCCTCGACATCCCCGGCCTCAACGGCGTGTTCCTCGGTATGGGCGACCTCCAGCTGTCCTCCGGCCTGCCGCAGTCCGACCCGGAGCTGCAGAAGCTGGTCGACCGGCTGCTGGCCGCCGCGCAGGCGCGCGCGGTTCCGGCCGGCACCGCGGTACAGACCCCCGAACAGGCACTACAGGCCGCCGACCGCGGCTACTCGTACGTGATGGTCAGCAACGACACCAGCCTGCTGAGGTCTGCCGCGGCGTCCGTCGTCGCCGCCTTCCGCGGCCGGCTCCCGTAAGCAAGGAGAACCCCGATGGCGTACGACAAAGGCGATCTGCGTTCCACCCTGCCGTCGAGCACGGCGACGCCGCCGACCCCCGAACGGTTCTCCGGCGCCGAGCACGTCCAGTTCCGTGACGTCGCGCCGACGGAGAAGACCGGCGACGTCTCGACCTGGTACGCCCGCGGCCAGAACTTCGTCGTCGGCTACTCCGACCTCGACGGCACGGCCACCTTCGCCCGCAGCGCACAGCCCGACGAGTACGTGGTGCTGCTGGCCGACGACGGGCTGACGGCGACCGTCCAGGCGCCCGGGGAGGAGGTCTCCGCGTCCGGCCGGACGATGATCGTCGTGCCGCCCGGCGACAGCACGGTCACCGTCACCGGGCAGGGCCGGGTGCTGCGACTGCTCACGACGCGGTCCGCGGACATCGCCGAACTGGCCGCCAACGCCGCCTCGTACGCCGAGCCGCACGAGAACATCCCGCCGTTGCAGCCCTGGCCCGAGCCGGTCGGCGGCTACCGGGTCCGCACCTACGACCTGACCGTCCCGCCGCTGCCGAACCCCCCGTTCCGGCTCTACCGCTGCACCACCTTCATGGTGAACTTCATCGACCCGAAGCAGGGTCCACGCGACCCGTCGAAGATGTCGCCGCACAAGCACGACGACTTCGAGCAGTGCTCGATCGTGCTGGCGGGGGAATACGTCCACCACATCCGCTGGCCGTGGACGACGAACAAGGCCAACTGGCGCGAGGACGAGCACCAGCGGGTCGTCGCGCCGTCGGTCACCGTGATCCCGCCGCCCTCGCTGCACACCAGCGAGGCCGTCAGCCCGGGCACCAACCACCTCATCGACGTGTTCTGCCCGCCCCGCTTCGACTTCTCCGCCATGCAGGGGTGGGTGTTCAACGCCGCCGACTACCCGGCGCCGGAGAGCCGATGACACGCCGGCGCCTCCGGGTCGCCATCATCGGCGCCGGGATGGGTGGTATCGCGACGGCGGTCAAGCTCCGCCGGAGCACCTCGGCCGAGTTCGTCATCTTCGAGCAGTCGGCCGGGGTCGGCGGCACCTGGTTCGACAACCGCTACCCGGGATGCGAGGTCGACGTGCACTCGCACGCCTACTCGTTCTCCTTCCTCAAGTACGACTGGCGGCGCACCCACGCGACGCAGTCCGAGCTCCTCGAGTACGCCGAGCACGTCGTCGAACGTTTCGGGCTGACGCCGCACCTGCGCCTGAACACCCGCGTGACCGACCTGGTGTGGGAGGAGCCGACCAGCACGTACCGGCTGTCGACCGGCAACGGCGACATCGAGGAGTTCGACCTCGTCGTCTCCGCGCTCGGCCTGCTCAGCGTTCCGCGCTACCCGGACTGGCCCGGCCTCGAGACGTTCACGGGTCCGTGCTTCCACACCTCGCGCTGGGAGGACCACGACCTGTCCGGCAAGTCCGTGGCGGTGGTCGGCACCGGGTCGACCGCGGTGCAGATCGTCCCGTCGATCGCGCCCACAGCCGGCCGGGTGCACGTCTTCCAGCGTGAGCCCGGCTGGGTCGAGCCCAAGCACGAGCGCGAGTACAGCCCGCGCGAGCGGTGGCTGTTTCGCAACGTGCCGCTCGCCCAGCGTCTGCACCGCGCGTGGATCTTCCACAAGGGCAACCGGCGCTTCCGCGGCTACGACGTCGGATCCTCGCGCCAGCGGCGGATGCGGGCGCTGTGCGAAGCGTTCATCGCCGGCAGCATCACCGACCCGGCGACCCGCGCCGCGGTGACGCCGGACCATCCCTGGGGCTGCAAGCGACCGGTCCTGTCCTCCACGTTCTATCCCGCGCTGAACCGCGACAACGTGGAGCTGGTGCCGCACGCGGTGCGTCAGGTGACCCCGACCGGCGTGGTCGACGCGACCGGGACCGCCCGCGACGTCGACGTGCTGATCCTCAGCACCGGCTTCCAGCCCACCCGGTTCCTCGCGAGCCTCGACGTCAAGGGCCGCGACGGGCGCAGCATCCACGACGTTTGGCGCGAGCGTGCCAGCGCGTTCCTGGGCATCACCGTGCCCGGCTTCCCCAACTTCTTCATCCTGTACGGCCCGAACACCAACGGCGGCGTCTCGGTGATCGCGCAGCTCGAGCGGCAGGCGGAGGTCGTCGTGCAGTCCGTGCGCCGGATGGGGCGCACCCGCCGGCGCAGCATCGACACGGTGCCGGCAGCAGCCCGCCGGTTCGTCGAGTGGGTCGACCGGCGGCTGGCGACCAGCGCGTCGGCGATGAACTCCGGCTGCCACAACTACTACCACGATCCCGCCGGCCACAACGTGACGCAGTGGCCGGCCGGTCACCTCGCCTATGCGCTGGCGACCCGGCTCATCGCCCGGTTCGGTCTGCGGACACAGCGCTGACGTGCCCGCCGGCCAGTGACACCTCCGCGACGTGGAGACCGTCGTCCCACGTCGCGGAGGGGAACCGGTCCCAGACGGCCGCCTCGTGGAAGGGCAGGATCCGCCGGCTGTCGCCGCCGACGCCGGCGAGCATCCCGTCGGCGAAGTCGAGCCAGGTCGCCGCGCTGCCGGTGGTCATCGCGATCGGCGCGAGCACACCGTCGCCGCGCAGGCCCTCGAGGTTCTCGTAGCTGTAGACGTTGTCGCCGGCGAACACCCAGGTGCCGTCATCGGCGTTGGTGACCGCGACGACCTGGGAGCCGGCGGTGTGGGTGTCGTGGGCCGGCCGCAGCTCGATGCCCGGCGCGACCTCGGCGAGCCCGTCGACCAGCGTCGCCCGGCGGGACGCCAGGTGCTGCGGCAGATCGGCCTGGCAGGACCTGGTCAGGAACTCGAAGCGACCGGGCCGGGCGGCCGCCGCGACGTACGACTCGATCTCGCGCCGCTGGATGTAGACGTGCGCGCCGGGGAAGGCGCCGACGCAGCCGGCGTGGTCGAAGTGGTTGTGGGTCAGCAGAATCGTGTCGACCTGCTCGGCCCGGACGCCCACGCGGGCGAGCGCGTCCACCGGCGTGCACCACCGGGTTCGCCCGTACTTGGCGGTCAGCCGCTCGTGGACGGCGGGGTCGGCGAAGCCGGTGTCCACCAGGATGCACCGGTCCGCCGACCGCACCAGCCCGAAGCAGTACGGCATCCGCCGGTGCCCCTCGTTGGGCTGCGCGGCGAACAGGTTGCTCGCCGGGAACCGCTCGACGTAGCCGTACTCGAGGATCCAGATCGAGTAGCTCACGCGGATTGCGGCGGCCGGACGTCGAAGATCGCGAGCTGCCACGCAACCATGTTGTAGTAGCCCACGATCGTGGTCAGTTCGAGCAGCCCCGGCTCGCCGAGCGCGGTGGCCGCGTCACGGAACTCGTCGTCGTCCAGCGTTCCGGCTTCCAGGATGCGCACGGTCGTGCGCAGGACGCACGCCTCCACCCCGGACAGCCCGGCCGGCTCCTTCCGCTCGGCCAGGGCCGCAAGATCGGCCTCGGTCAGGCCGGCGGCCGCACCGGCGCGTTCGTGCGCGTACAGCTCGAAGGCGCTGGCATGGTGGTGGGCGACGAGCAGGATCGCGATCTCACGGGCCCGGGCCGGCAGCTGCGAACCGAACCGGACGGCGCTGCCGATCTGCTGCAGCGCCTTGCCGAACACCGGGTTGATGATCCAGATCGCGGGCGGGCCCAGGAGGCGGCCGTCCGCGTCCACGAGCGTGAACGGGCTGTCCGGCGCCACCCGGGCCCCGGTGGTGTAGATGTCGTACAGCGCCCGCTGCTCGCCGGTCATGCTCGCGGGGTCGACGTCGTCGATTCTCATACGGGTTCTCCCAGGAAGGAACGGGGATTGGCGGACACCATGACGCCGATCTGCTCGGCGGTCCAGCCGAGATAGGCGAGCTGTTCGACGAACATGCGCAGGCACTCCGGCTCGGGCGGCACCCACCGTGAGAACACGTCCGTGGTGAGGACCGCCCGTCCGGGGCCGACCGCGGACAGCGCCTCGTGCACGTCCCGGACGGTCAGGTGCCCGTCCGGGTGCACCAGCGGCGCGTTGCAGAACTCGAGATAGGCGCCCCGGTCGGCGAACTCCCGCAGCTGGGCGGGGTCCGTCGTGTAGTGCAGCGGATGGGTGACGAGCAGCCGCTGCCCGACCTCGGCACAATAGGTCGCGACCGCCCGGCTCTCCTGGACCGAGGCGTGCCCGGTCGCCAGCGCGAGACCGAGCGCTCGGCAGGCGTCGATCACCGCTCGCGTGCGCCCGGCCAGGCGTCCGTCCGGCTCGCAGAGGGCGATCGGCGTCCGGGCGGCGTACTCGTCGAAGGACGGCGCGATGCGGCCCAGCAGCGTGGAGATGTATCCGCCGCGGCCCAGGTCGGCAGCGGACCCCCAGGTCGGCAGGAACACCACGCGGGCGCCGTGCGCGGCCGCGAGCTCGACGACGGCAGGCTCCAGGCCGCCGGCCGGGGGATTGAGGGTGATGCTGCCGTGCACGGTGAAGCCGGTGCCGGCCATCGCCTCCCGGAGCGACCGGGCACGGTCCGTCGTCGCCCACAGATGCGACTTGAGGACCCAGCCCGACATCCCGTACGCCCGTGCCAGCCGTGCCACGTCGAGGTCGTGGCCGCGGTTGGGCAGGCCGGGCGACAGATCGGGCCGGCCGTGCACGTGGAGGTCGATCGCCCCACGCAGCAGGCGGTCGAAGCCGTCGGGCTGGGCTTTCGCGAGATCGGTTGCCGGCACCTCGTCGTCGTCAGGCATTGCCAAATTGTATGACGATACGACAAGATGCTCAAGCGTGAGCGGCACTGAAACGCTTGCGGGGAAGGCGATCCGCGCCGGTCGATCCGCCCGTGCGCGACCGGTCCCGGCTCGCGACCGTCGTACGCCGTCGCCGTCGCGGAGGAGTTGAGGATGCGCATGCACGCCGACCTGTTCATCGACGGGCGGTGGCGGCCCGGATCGGACGGCCGCCGCTTCGATGTCGTCGACCCCGCCGACCTGTCCACCGTCGCGCGCTTCGCGGCCGCGAGCCAGCAGGACTGTATGGACGCCGTCGACTCGGCCGCCGCCGCGCAGGGGGCCTGGGCGTCCACCGCACCGCGCGAGCGCAGTGAGGTACTGCGTGCCGCGTACGAGATCCTCAGCGCCGAAGTCGCCGGCTTCGCCGAGATCATCGTGCGCGAGAACGGCAAGTCCTGGACGGACGCCATGGGCGAGGCAACCTATGCGAAGGAGTTCTTCCGCTGGTTCGCCGAGGAGGCCGTGCGGGTGCCCGGCGACTACCGGCTCTCACCCGCCGGCGACAAGCGGATCATCGTGGACCGGCAGCCGATCGGGGTGTCGCTGCTCATCACGCCGTGGAACTTCCCCGCCGCGATGGCGACCCGCAAGCTCGCCCCGGCCCTCGCGGCCGGCTGCACCACGATCCTCAAGCCGGCCCGCGAAACCCCGCTCACCGCGGCGTACGTCGTGGAGGTGCTGTCCCGCGCCGGTGTGCCGCGCGGCGTCGTCAACCTGGTCACGCCCGTGCCGACCGGACCGCTGGTGCAACGGATGATCGACCGCCCCGAGGTCCGGAAGCTGTCCTTCACCGGCTCCACCGAGGTCGGCCGCCAGCTGCTGCACGCCTGCGCCGACAGGGTCGTCAGCACGTCGATGGAGCTCGGCGGCAACGCACCGCTGATCGTGCTGCCCGGCTCCGACCTGGCGGCCGCGGTCGAGGGCACGCTGGTGGCCAAGATGCGCAACGGGGGCGCGGCCTGTACGGCGGCCAACCGCCTCTATGTGCACAGCGGCGTGCACGACGAGTTCGTCGCGCGCCTCGACGCCGCACTGGGCGCCCTGTCGCTCGGACCCGGGCTCGACCGCGCTCACGACCTCGGCGCCCTGGTCTCGGTGCAGGAGCGCGACAAGGTGGCGGCCCTCGTCGAGACCGCAGTGGCGGAGGGTGCCATGCTGCTGCGCGGCGGCCGGGCGTCGCAGCACGGCGCCTTCTACGACGCCACCCTGCTCACCGGCGTGCAGCACGGCTCGACGGTCAACACGACGGAGATCTTCGGCCCGGTCGCGGCGGTGGTGCGCTTCGACGACGTGGACGAGGCTGTGCGGATGGCGAACGACTCCGAGTACGGGCTGATGGCGTACGTCTTCGGCGAGGAACGCGAGGCGATCCGGGTGGCTCGCCGCCTCGAGGTCGGCATGGTCGCGGTCAACCGGGGCGTCGTCAGCGACCCGGCCGCGCCGTTCGGCGGCGTCAAGCAGAGCGGTCTCGGCCGCGAGGGCGGCTCCGAAGGCATCCTGGAATTCCTCGAGGAGAAGTACATCGCCCTGACCGCGTAGGCAGCCCGCAGCCGGGCCGGCCGCTCAGCGATGGTCGGTGCCGGAGTCCGTGGCGAGCGGATCCGAAGCGGCCGCCCCGGGTGCCGAACCTGTCAGTGGGCCACAGCGACCCTCTGGGGTCCGGCCTGCAGTGCGATCCGCTGGAAGACCTCGGCCTGGGTCGGGTAGCAGTGAATCGTGTGGGCCAGCGTCTCCAAGGTCATCTGGTTCGTGATTGCCAGCGTGAGCTCGCTGATCATCTCACCGGCGTGCGCCGCCACGAGTGTCGCTCCTGCGATTTCGCTGCTGCCGCTGCGCGTGTAGATGGCCCCGAATCCGTCTTCCTCGCCGTCGATGAACGCCCGCTCCACCTTGGTCAGGTCGAGCCGGTAAGCGTCGATGGCGACACCTTCGTCGCGGGCTCGGCGCGGTGTCAGGCCAACCTCGGCCACCTCGGGATCGGTGTAGGTGCAGTGGGGTATGACGAGCTCTCGCGCCGGGTGATGCGCTCCATCCAGCGCATTGGCGACACAGAGCCGCGCTGTCGCATTGGCCACGTGCGTGAACTTCTGCGGGAAGGTTGCATCGCCAGCGGCATAGATGTCGGGGTTGCTGGTGCACAGGTATGCATCTACCTGCACGCCGTCTCTGGCGACGTGTACCCCTGCCGCGTCCAGGTTCAGGTGCTGCACGTTCGCCTTGCGGCCGGTGCCGAGCAGCAGCGCATCATAGGGCAGCTCGTGTGTCCCGTCGGGGCCTAGCACCAGCAAACGGCCGGCGCCCGCCCGTACTGCCGTGAACCCGAGATGGAGTCGTATACCCTCCTGCTCGAACCGGCGACGGATCAGCTCACCGACCTCCGGCTCATCATGGGGCAGCAGGGTCCTGGGGCGGCCGACGAGGTCCACCTCGCTGCCGAGACGGCGGAAGGCCTGGGCCAGCTCGCATCCCAGCGGACCGGTACCGATGACGACCAGCCTGGCTGGCAGCTCGGTCAGTGAGAAGACGGTCTCGTTGGTCAGGTACTCGCCGGCCTTCAGTCCCTCGATGGGGGGCACCACGGGGTCCGATCCGGAGGCGATCACAGCCTTCCGGAATCGCAGCGTCCGGCCCTCGACCTCCACGGCATTCGGTGCGGTGAAGCGCGTGTGCCCGAGGTAGACCTCCACCCCCGCCTGCTCGGCCATCTCGACGGCATCGCCTGCGCTGCTCATCGAACGGATCCTGCGGACCCGATCCATGACCGAGCTGAAATCAGTTCGGGGTGGGGCGTCCAGCCGAAACCCGAACTCGGCCCCGCGGCTCGCATCGTGTACCGCACGTGCGCTGCGAATCAGCGCCTTGCTCGGCGTGCAGCCGAAGTTGACACAAGTGCCCCCGGTCAGTCGCTGCTCCGTCATCGCGACGCGGTGCCCGCCTACGGCGGCAGTCGTGGCGGCGGTGAGGCCGGCCGGTCCGCCGCCGAGCACCACCAGGTCGTAGTTACCACCTTCGCGGTTGACCCAGTCAGGTGGGTGGCCCTGGCGGATCGTCCGCTGGTTGTAGACGTCGTCGGGGTACAGCTCGATAGGTGTCATGGCGCATCCTCCGTGGGCCAGGTTGGTCTGCTTCAGCAGCAGCTTCACGCGTCGAGCCCCTTGTACGACTTACGACAGTTACTTTCCGGGTGCATGGCCCGTAAACCTCGGGCCGCACGTCCCCACATCAAGGAACCCTCGCGCCGTCGGTCAACGAATACACGCAGGCCGCATAGCCAAACCCGATTTCCGAGCCCCGCAGGCCGCGTTGCTGAAGCCGGCGGCTCGCCGGTGATCCATGACCAGGGTCTGCGCAGCAGCGGCGCGTGTCGCGGACAGCATGACAATCGCTCGGTCCGGGTGAGTCTGTCGGGACCCTGTGGATGTTGGTTGGTTCAGAAGGGCTGGTTGGTTTAGAAGGGCTTGCGACCAGGGCTTGGAACGCTGACGCGCTACGCCAAGACCTACGATCCACGGAGGCCATGTTGACCACCACGACCATCGATCTGGACACGCTGTCGATCAACACCGTCCGTGGCCTGTGCATGGACGCGGTCCAGCGGGCGGAGTCCGGACATCCGGGCACGCCGATGGGGATCGCGCCGGTCGCGTACACACTGTGGCAGCGGTTCCTACGCTTCGACCCAGCTGATCCGATCTGGCCGAACCGGGACCGGTTCGTGCTGTCTGAGGGCCATGCGTCGGCGCTGCTCTGGTCGCTGTTCCACCTGAGCGGGGTGCGGGCAGTCGATCCGGATTACGAAGTGCTCGGCCGTCCCTCGGTCACCCTCGAGGACCTCAAAACGTTCCGGCAGCTGGACTCGCGCTGCCCGGGCCACCCCGAGTACCACTGGACCAGTGGGGTCGAGACGACGACCGGGCCGCTCGGTCAGGGCGTCGCTACCTCGGTGGGTATGGCCGTCGCCGGCCAGTGGCTGGCCGACCGGTACAACCGCGACGGCTTCGGTCTCTTCGACTTCGACGTGTACGCCGTCGCCGGGGACGGCGACATGATGGAGGGCATCTCGTCGGAGGCGGCCTCGTTCGCCGGTCACCAGCGGTTGTCGAACCTGTGCTGGATCTACGACTCGAACCGGGTGACCATCGAGGGCCACACCGGCATCACGTTCACCGAGGACGTGGCTGAGCGTTTCCTGGCATACGGCTGGAATGTCACGACCGTCGCGGACGCCAACGACCTCGACGCGGTGGAGCGGGCGCTGCACACGTTCCGGGCCGAAGACGAGCGTCCGACGCTGATCGTGGTGCACAGCCACATCGGGTACGGTTCGCCGGTCGAAGACACGGCGCAAGCGCACGGCGAGCCGCTCGGCGCGCGGGCCGTACGGGAGACCAAGCGATTCCTCGGTCTGCCCGAGGACGTCGACTTCCACGTTCCGGACGAGGTGTACGACTGGTTCGCCCGAGGTATCGGCGCGCGCGGCAGCGCGACGCGCGACGCGTGGCGGTCGAGCTTCGAGGGGTACCGCAGCAAGTATCCGCAGTTGGCCGACGAGATCGAGCGGATGCAGCGGCGGGATCTCCCGGACGGCTGGCAGGACGCGCTGCCGACGTTCCCGGCCGATGCAAAGGGGCTCGCCACCCGTGACTCCTCCGGTCAGGTGCTCAATGCGCTCGCGCAGGCGGTGCCCTGGCTGTTGGGCGGCGCGGCCGACCTCGCCCCGTCTACCAAGACGCGGCTCAAGTTCCCCGGCACCGGCGATTTCCAGCCCGAGGACCGGTCGGGACGCAACTTCCACCTCGGTATCCGCGAGCACGCGGCGGCGGCGATGGCCAACGGGATGGCGCTGACCAAGCTTCGGCCGTACTGGGCGACATTCCTGATCTTTTCCGACTACGCCCGCCCGGCGATCCGGCTCTCGGCGTTGATGGAGATCCCCACGGTGCACATCTTCAGCCACGACTCGATCGGAGTCGGCGAGGACGGGCCGACCCATCAGCCCGTCGAGCAGCTCGCCTCGCTGCGGGCCATGCCGGGCCTGTTGGTGTTCCGCCCCGCCGACGCGAACGAGGTGGCCGAGACCTGGCGGATCGTCGCCGGACTACGGCACGAGCCCGCGGCCCTCGTGCTCACCCGCCAGCCACTGCCCACCCTCGACCGCACCCGGCTGGCCGCCGCGTCGGGGGTCGCCCAGGGCGGATACGTGCTGGCCGACGCGGACTCCGGCGAGCCGGACGTCATCCTGCTGGCCACCGGCTCGGAGGTCGCGCTCGCGCTCGCAGCACGCGACGAACTCGCCCGCGACGGCGTCGCCGCCCGGGTGGTCAGCATGCCGTGCTGGGAGCTGTTCGACCGGCAGCCACGCGAGTACCGCGAGCAGGTGCTGCCCCCGTCGGTACGGGCCCGGGTCGCAGTCGAGCAGGCGTCCACGCTCGGCTGGCACCGGTATGTCGGCGAGAGCGGCGCGGTCGTCGGCATGCATACGTTCGGCGCCTCCGCGCCGCTCAAACACCTTCTGCGCAAGTTCGGCTTCACGCCCGAACATGTCTCGCAAGCGGCCCGCGACCAGGTGGCCGCCAGCACCTGACCGACACGGCGACCCGCAGACCCTTTTCGAGGAGGCGACGTGAAGGCGACCCAGACCCTGCACGAGCACGGGCAGAGCCTGTGGCTCGACAACATCACCCGCGGCATGCTCGACTCCGGCCAGCTCCAGCACTACATCGACACGTACTCGGTCACCGGGCTCACCTCGAACCCGTCAATCTTCGACAAGGCCATCGAATCCGGCGGCTACGACGACGAGATCCGCGAGAAGGGCGGCAGCGGGCGCTCCGACGAGGAGCTGTTCTTCGACCTGGCGATCGAAGACCTGCGGCGGGCCGCGGACCAGTTCCTGCCGATCCACGAACGCACCGACGGCGTGGACGGCTGGGTGTCGCTGGAGGTCTCGCCGCTGCTCGCCTACGACACACAGGCGACGATCGAGGCCGCCAAGGCGCTGCACGCGCGCGCCCCACGACCCAACCTGCTGATCAAGATTCCCGGCACCGCAGAGGGCCTGCCCGCGATCACCGAGTGCGTCGCGTCCGGCGTACCGGTGAACGTCACGCTGCTGTTCTCGCCCGAGCAGTACAAGGCGGCCGCGGACGCCTACCTGACCGGCGTCGAACGGCGACTCGAGCAGCAGCTCGATCCAGCGGTCGGGTCGGTCGCCTCGGTTTTCATGTCCCGGTGGGACGTCGCCGTGGCCACCCAGGTGCCCGAGGAGCTGAAGGAACAGCTCGGCCTCGCGGTCGGGCTCGCCACCTACCGGGCGTACCGCCGGCTCATGGACTCCGACCGGGTGCAGCGCGTGCAGAACTCCGGAGGGCGCGTCCAGCGGCTGCTGTGGGCCAGCACCAGGACCAAGGACCCCGCGGCCTCCGACACGCTCTACGTGCACGGGCTCGCCGCCCCGTTCACGATCAACACCATGCCCGACGCGACGTTGCAGGCGTTCTACGACCACGGCGAGGTCGGGGAGCCGATGCCCGCCGACGGCGACGACTGCGACGCGATGCTGGCCCGCTTCGGCGACGCCGGCATCGACGTGGCCGAGCTCGCCGCAACGCTGCAGGCCGACGGAGCCAGGTCGTTCGTCGCCGCCTGGAACGACCTGATCGAACGGATCTCCACACAACGCGCCGCGGTCGTCTAAAGGACCTGCGAGGCGCCGCTTGAGGGGGAATCGTTATGACTACGCAGACACCTATGCAGGTCGGCATGGTCGGCCTGGGGCGGATGGGCGCGAACCTGGTCCGCCGGCTCATGCAGGACGGCCACCGGTGCGTCGGGTACGCCCTCACTGAGAGCACCGTGCGGCAGCTCGCCGGCGAGGGCATGACCGGCGCGACCTCGCTCGCGGATCTGGTGGCCAAACTCGACAGGCCGCGCGCGGTCTGGCTGATGGTGCCGGCCGCGGCCGTGCAGTCCACGCTCGAGCAGCTGATCCCGCTGCTCGACCCGGACGATGTGGTGATCGACGGCGGGAACTCGTACTACCGCGACGACATTGCTCGCGCCCGGCAGCTCGCCGAGTACCGGATCCACTATCTGGACTGCGGTACGTCCGGCGGGGTGTGGGGTCTGGAACGCGGCTATTGCCTGATGATCGGCGGCGAGGAGGCGCCGGTCCGGCGGCTCGACCCGATCTTCAAGACCATCGCCCCGGGCCGCGGCAGCGCGGAGCCCACACCGAGCCGGACCCGTGACGGGACCGCCCCCGAGGGGTACCTGCACTGCGGACCCAACGGCGCCGGCCACTTCGTGAAGATGGTCCACAACGGCGTCGAGTACGGCATGATGGCCGCCGTCGGCGAGGGTCTTTCAATCATCCGGCACGCCGACGCGGGCAAGACCACCCGTCTCGTTGACGCCGAGACCGCGCCGCTGCGCGACCCGCAGGCCTACCAGTACGACATCGACGTCGCCGAGGTCGCCGAGGTGTGGCGGCGCGGCTCCGTCGTCGGATCGTGGCTGGTCGACCTCACCGCCGACGCGCTGGCCCGCTCACCGCAGCTGGACGACTTCACCGGGCGGGTCTCGGACTCCGGCGAGGGCCGCTGGACCGTCCAGGCCGCGATCGACGAGAGCGTGCCTGCTCCCGTGATCACCACGGCGCTCGTCGAGCGGTTCGAGTCACGCGGGCTCGGCGAGTTCACCGACAAGGTGCTCTCCGCGATGCGCAGCGAGTTCGGCGGCCACGCGGAAAAGCACGGCTGACACGAGTCCACCACGTACGGCCGGCGGCGAGCACTTTGTCGCCGGTCACCTGTCCGGCAGGTACCAGTGGTGGGGCGCGATGAGCCGTTCGATGGAGTCCGGGCCCCACGATCCCGGCGCGTACGGCTCTACGGGTGGTGGGTTGTCCAGCAGTGGTGCGGACACCTGCCAGAGCCGCTCGATGCCGTCGGCGCGGGTGAACAGCGACTGGTCGCCCAGCATGGCTTCGAGGATGAGCCGCTCGTACCCCGCCAGCGTGTACTGGGTGCAGAACGAGTCGGCGTACCGGAAGGTCATGGTCGCCTCGCCGAGTCGCATGGCGGCGCCGGGCTCCTTGGCCTGGAAACGAGCCGCGATCCAGCCCGGGTCGTCGAACTCGATCACCAGCTTGTTGCTGGGCGTCGCATCGCGCGTATCCCGGTCCAGCGCGAACATCCGCAGTGGCGGCTCCTTGAACCCGAGCGTGACCACTTGCCGCTTCTGCCGGAGCGCCTTGCCGGAGCGCAGGTAGAACGGCACCCCCGACCAGCGCCAGTTGTCCACCTCGACGCGGGCGGCGAGGAACGTCTCGGTCTGCGAGTGCGGGTCGACGCCGGGCTCGTCGCGGTAGCCGCGGAACTGGCCGCGAACCACCCGGCCAGGGTCCAGCGGCGGCATCGCCTCGAAGACCTTGGTCGTCTCATCGCGCAGCTGTTTGGCCGTCAGGGACGTGGGTGGCTCCATCGCCACGAACCCCAGCACCTGGAACAGGTGGGTGACTATCATGTCGCGGAACGTGCCGGTCTGTTCGAAGAACGCGGCCCGGCCCTCGATCCCGAGCGTCTCCGGCACATCGATCTGCACATAGCTGATGTGGTCGCGGTTCCAGATCGGTTCGAACAGCCCGTTGGCGAACCGCAGGGCGAGGATGTTGTCGACCGACTCTTTGCCGAGGAAGTGGTCGATGCGGAACACCTGAGATTCGTCGAAGGTGGCGTGGACAGTGTCGTTGAGCGCACGGGCCGACGCCAGATCGGTGCCGAACGGCTTCTCGACGATGATTCGGGCGTTTCTGGCGAGATCCGTGTCGGCGAGCATGCGGATCGTGGGCGCGAAGGCGGTCGGCGGCACGGCCAGGTGATACAGCCGGCGTGGGTGACCGCCGAGCGCCTTCTCGGCCGCGGCCACCGCGTCGAGCAGCGGTTGCGGCTGCGCCGGCGTCGCGGCGCCGTAAGACAGCGAGTCGGCGAACGCACGCCACTCCTCGTCGGTCGGCTCCACCTTCCCGAACTCGACCACAGCACGCCGAGCGCGCTCGCGGAACTCGTCGTCGGTCAGCGTGGACCTCGCCGAGCCGATGACGCGGTACCTGGTCGGCAGCAGGCCCGCCTTTGCCAGGCGGAACAGCCCGGGGAGCAACTCGCGTCCGGCGAGATCCCCCGTGGCGCCGAACAACACGATGATGTGATCGTCGCGGGGCGCGCCGTTACTCTCCCGCCGCGGAGTGGCGGATTCCGTGGTACCGGAGCCGGGCGCTGCATGCCGAACGCTCATAATCCCTGGTCACTCCAACCATTCCAGGTGATGCCTGTGTTACCTGGCCGGTACCCGGCTCGGCGGGTCATACACCGATGACCGCGCCGGTGGAGTTCGGCACTTCCGGGGATCATGTAGCCGCCTCGGGAGACCATGTGGCTGTGAACGTCGAGCGAGGAGCCCGGACGGCGGCGTCATCGCCGACTACCTGGGCGCGGTCGGCGATCCGGCCCGGCTTGCGGCTCGCCTCTCCGCGACCCCGGGGCTGGTGGACCATGGCTTGTTTCCGCCTGAGCTGGTGACGGTTGTCCTGATCGGGCACGACGATGAGGTCGAGCGCCGCGTGCTGCGCAGCGCAGCCGGCTGAGCGTGGCCGGACCCGGCCGCCCGGCTCAGGTGGCCGCGGCGTGAGAGCGTCGTTGTCGAGCGACGCTTCGAAGCGACTCAGCCCTTCCGTGGCGTTGGTGTACGTCTGGCGCGTGCCAGACCCGCAAACGCCCGACAAAGCACTACTGGACGCCGGCCGAATAGGTCGCTGTGTGGTTCGTGGGGATGGCGCTACCAGCTGCGGCGGCGTCACCGACAGCAGGACGTTCAGCCTTGTGTCGCGGTGTCGCTGTCGGCGTGTCCGAAGGCGGCGTCGAGGCCGGTGAGGTCGACCGGGCGGCGCAAGTGTTCGGGAACGTAGTCGACCAGTGGGCGCATCGCCTCAAGCGCAACGATGATCTCCCGGCCCACCCTCGAGGCGGAGCGCATCGCGTCTACTGACACCAGGATGCCGCGGTCGGCGTACCACGCGAGGATCGGGTGTGTCACCTGGTGGTACAACTCCAGCCGCCGCCGGATGACGTCCTCGGTGTCGTCGGCGCGGCGCTCGACGACGGCCCGCGCCAACAGCCGTCGCGTCACCTCTTTGTCGTCGGCCGCCAGATGCAGCGCAATGTTCGCGGTCATCTTCAGCTCCACGCCGATCACGTACATCGCCCGGGCCTGGGCCAGCGTGCGCGGCACCCCGTCGACCACACACTCGCTGCCAACCGACCTGGCAGCGATATACCCCTCGCGGACCAAGTCCATCACGATCTCGTCAGGTACCAGTTGCCCACCTTCGAGGTGACTCTGAATGGCCTGGCCGAGATCCGTCTGCCGGGCGACGTGATCGCGCAGCTTCTCCCCTACCACAATACAGGGGATGTCGAAATGAGCGGCGATCAGCGCGCCCTGTGTTCCCTTGCCCGCACCCGGGGGCGCGATCATCAGAATCCGCATGATTTCGCCTCCTCGTCCTCTTACGTCCTCGCTTCAATCGTGCCAAGCCGGCCCGCATCGGTGCCAAGCGCCACCGACACCAACCCAGCTCGCCGGCCATCGGTCCGTCGGGCACCGCTGCGGCAGTACCACGGCTGCCCACGCCGCACGCACGAACGCGCTCAGGTCGTCACCGCGCTGAGTTTGTGCCCGGCCCGACCGGGTACGAGCGCAGCGCGTCTACTCCGTGCTGGTCGGCACAGGCCGTGCGGCACGGTGACACGATCTAGGTGTCCGGACAGCTCTTACGCTGAGGTCTGATGCCACTCACATTGGCGAACCAATGCTGTGTGGGCGAGGACTGGGAGGGAGGTTTCAGGTGAAGGCGATCGTGGTGAGGGACCAGGCTGCGGGGACGGCCGGGATGGCACTGGTGGAGCGGCCCGAGCCGCCGGCAGCGATTAACGACGTCGTCGTTCAGGTTCATGCGTCGGGATTCGTCCCGACTGAGACGGAGTGGCCCTCGACCTGGACCGATCGCGCCGACCGTGACCGAACACCGTCGATCCCCGGGCACGAGATGGCCGGAGTGGTCACCACACTCGGATACGGCACGACCGGTCTGTCGGTGGGGCAGCGGGTATTCGGTATCACGGACTGGCATCGCGACGGCACTTTGGCGGAGTATGTGGCCGTCGAGGCACGCAACCTCGCGCCGTTGCCGGGCGACGTTGACTTCACGGTGGCCGCGAGCCTGCCGATCTCGGGCCTGACCGCGTGGCAAGGGCTGTTTCAGCACGGCCGCCTTCAGGCTGGGCAGAGTGTGCTCGCGCACGGCGCGGCCGGCGCAGTCGGGACGATGGTGACGCAACTCGCGCGCGGGGCTGGCGCGTATGTCATCGGTACGGGGCGCGCAGCCGACCGTCAGAAGGCGCTCGACTTCGGCGCGCAGGAGTTCGTCGACCTCGACAACGACTCCCTGGAGGACGTCGGCGGCGTCGATCTGGTGTTCGACGTCATCGGCGGCGACATCCAGCATCGGTCCGCAGGCCTGATTCGCTCCGGAGGAACGCTGGTGACCGTCGTCGGGCCATCCGAGGCGCGGCCCGCCGTCGGATTGACGGTCGACTTCGTCGTCGAGTCCGATCGCACCCAACTGAGTGAGATCGTCCAGCGGGTGCGGGACGGTCGACTACGGACAAACATCGGCAACGTCGCAACCCTCGACAACGCTGTCGCTGCCCTCAACCCGACCGAGCGGATCAACGGGAAGACGATCATCCGCGTTCGTCCGTGAGGACTTCGGGACGCGATCGTCTGGCGGTATTGTTCCCGGGCAGGCCATCACCCGCATTCTCCTCCAGCCAGGCCTCACCCGCGCTATAGCGTGGGACGGACGCATTGCAGTTCAACCAACCCGAACAGGAGACCGCTCAACGAACACGAACAGGAGGCCGAGATGTCCGAGTCCTATTCCCTCCCCACCGAACCCGAAGGTGTCATCCCGTCGCTGGTTGAGCGATTCAACTCCGGCAGGGTCAGCGAGATGATGACCCTGTACGAAGGAGCCGTGCTCATCTCGGACGACGGGCGAACCGTCACTGATCGCACCGAGATCGAGGCGGAACTCGAACAAGACCTCAGCCTCGGCCTGCCGCTGAAGGCCAAGGCGCGCCATGTGTTCGTTGCCGGCGACATCGCCGAGATCGTCGTGGACTGGGCAATCGATGGCACAGGTTCCGATGGCAGGCACCTGCACGTTGCCGGCACGGCAAGCGATGTCGCGCGCCGCGGCGCGGATGGACGCTGGCGATACCTGATCGACAATCGGCTTGGGACAGCGGTGCGACAGCCCGCCTGACAGGCGCTCGTCACGGCAGCTCTCGGCGAACGAGGGATAGTAGCGAACCAAGGCCGTGTGTAGCTCCGTTCACGAAAGCCGTGGTGCACGCCGTTCGCGGCGTTGTTCGAGTTCCTCATCGCTCACGAGCGTCTGCATCGGCTGACCCGGCACCATGATCATGGTGGCCAGGAAGCGCAGCCAGGTGTCCGGCCGGGGTTTGGTGGTCTGGTAGTGGATGACGTCGCCGCCCGGCTCGAACACCGCCTCGCCGGCTCGGACCAGTCGCTCCGGCTGGCCCTCCAGTTCGAAGATCATCTCGCCTTCGAGGACGTAGGCGGACAGCGGGCCGGATTGCCGGTGCGGCGGGATGCCCTCGCCCGGCGGCACCTCGATCAGCACCGTCATGAACTCGGGCGAATCGGGGATGAACGGCGGAGACTCGTCGAGCTCACCCTCGCCGGGGGCCAATCCACGCCCGCCACCCTCGACGGCGAATGGTGGGCCGTCTGGTTCGCGGGCGACCCCGGTCCGGCCCCCTCGCCGAGGCGACCATGGCCACCGCCACGACCCCGGCCGGCCCGGTGATCAAGCCGGTCCGGCGCGGCTGAGCGGGGCGGCGGCCTACGGGCGGAAGCCGGCCCGCTGCGCGACGAGCTCGGAGCGGACCAGCTCCAGCAGCCGCCCCATCCAGTTGCGGCCCTTGGTGCCCCCGCTCCAGAAGGCCGAGCTGACGTTGTACTCGATGCGCGCGTCGCCGGTCCCCACCAGTACGTCGGCCAGCGCCGGGTGCTGGTCGAACTTGGCCCGCAGCACCGCGTGCATGGCGGCCAGGCGCAGGTCGGGCCAGTCCGGCCGCAGCGGCGCCCGCCCCACCGCCCGCTCGACGCCGAGCGCGTGCTCGGTGTCCCGGATCGCCGCGCGGGCCGCCTCGTCGGTGATGGCGAGCGCCCAGTAGGCGTGCGCCGCACTGGCGTAGGTGTCGCCGGCGATCGCGATCGGCACTGGGTATTCGTTGCGCAGGGCCAGCACGCCCGGCTCGGCCGGGAACCGACCCGGGATCGACGCCAGCTTGACGGTCGGGCGCTCGGCCTGGTCGGGGCCGTCGGCCGGGCGGTTCTCGCGGTACTCCGTCGCCCAGCGGTTCCGCTCGGCGAAATACTCCAGCGCCCGGGTGTGCATCGCCTCGGTCACGCGCTCGCCGTAGGCGGTCTCCTCGCCCAGCGGCGTGCAGAGCACCCGCAGTGGGCCGTCCTTGGCGTCCATGTCACCCAGGGCGTAGTGCCGCAGGTGCTCGGGGATGCCCAGGTACGCCGCCCGCATCGCGTGCCGGTCGGGCTCGGCCCGCGTCTCGAGGTACCGATCGAGGGCCTGCCGGCAGCGCCCGGTCGAGTCGGGTCGATCGTTGAGCCGGTCGATCTCGTCGGCGACCTCGCCGAGCAGCTCCTCAGCGGTCACCCAGACCTCCGGCCCGTCGAACCGCCAGCTCGCCAGGTGATGCGCCGACGCGTCCGCGCCCGCTTCCAGCTCGGTGGCGACCCAGCCGCTGTCCAGCTTCCCCCGCAACCCGTCGAGGTCGACCCAGTCCCAGCAGTTGATCGCGCCGTCCGCGAAGATCAGCAGGTCGGCGAGGAAGTACGAGGAGCCGTTGCGGATGAAGATCGGCCGCCACGTACCCTCGATCCGCTCCCCGTCGACGAGCCGGTACGTCCTTCGATCAAGCACCATCGGCGCAGTCTAGGATAGACAGCCCGTCGTCCCAGCCTTCTTGCAGCCCGGTTTCGGGACAGCGTTGGAGCCAGGCAGGGCGTGGAAACGCACCCACCGGGTCCCGGATTTCTCGAAGCTCGTACGGCAGATTCGACCAGCGCGGCCGCTCAACCCAAGAGCCGCGACAGCGCGGCGGTGTCAACCACGCCACGGGTTACCGGCTCGTGCGGCGCCTGTCGTGCGCGCCGTCGCCGTCAGACACGAGGCGCACCTTGCCCTCGGTACCGCCGCGGCCCTCCGGACCGGCTGAGGACGGCTCAACCGGCCGGGACCGTGGCCGGGCCCACCGCGACCGGCAGCCGCGTCGGGGTGATCATCACCCACGGGTTGCGGAACTCGGCGGGCTCGGCGGTATCGACGGCGATGTCGGTGTAGCGGTGCAGCAGGATGCCCAGGGCGACGCGCGCCTCTATGCGGGCCAGCGGCGCGCCCAGGCAGAAGTGCAGGCCGTGGCCGAAGCCCAGGTGCGGGTTCGGGGAGCGGCGCGGGTCGAAGCGGGCCGGGTCGGCGAAGACGCGCTCGTCGCGGTTGGCGGCGGCCAGCCACGTGACGACCAGCGTGCCGGCGGGGACGGCGACGCCGGCCAGGTCGGTGTCGGCGGTGGCCCGGCGGACCAGGCGCGGGAACGGCGTGCGCAGCCGGATGACCTCCTCAACCGCGCCTGGCAGCAGCGCCGGGTCGGCCCGCAGGTCGGCCGCGGCGTCCGGGTGCTCGTCGAGGCAGAGCACCGCGTTGCCCAGCGTCGCGGTCGTGGTGATGTGGCCGGCGAGCAGCAGCAGGCCGGCGAAGCCGACGATCTCCTCGTCGTCCAGCCGGGCGCCGTCGGCCTCGGCCTGCACGAGGCGGCTGATCAGGTCGTCGGCCGGGGCGGCGCGGCGGGCGCGGATGTGGGCGAGCAGGTAGGCGTTCATCTCGCGGACCGCCGGGGCGGCCGCGGCCAGGGACTCCTCGCTTGCCAGGCGCGGCAGTGACTCGTCGGGGCCGGCGTCGGTGCGTTCGAAGAGCCGGTCGGCCCAGCTGCGAAACAGAGGCCGGTCCTCGGTCGGGATGCCGAGCAGCTCGGCGATGACGATCACCGGCAGCGGGTACGCCAGGTCCTCGATCAGGTCGAACCCACGCTCGCCGGCCCGGGCGGACAGCAGCGCCTCGGTCAGCTCGGCGATGCGCGGCTCGAGGCCGGCGACCACCCGCGGCGTGAACGCCTGGCCCACCAGGCGGCGCAGGGCGTCGTGGCGGGGCGGGTCCATGCGCACGAAGTTGCCCCGCTGGAACAGCTCGAAGTCCTCCTGCCGGGGCATGAGATCGCCGAGGTCGGAGGAGTACGTTGCCGCATCGGCGAGCACCGCGACGGTCTCCGGGTGGCCGAGCACCGTGGCGGAGCGCTGCTGCGGGTCGTAGGTGACGACGCCGTCGCGGCGGCGGCGCTCCAGCCAGGCGTGCAGGTCGCTGAGGGTGAGGGTAGGCATCGCCGCGGGCTACCCGTACGGCCCACGGGCAAACGCCACCGAGTGTGGTACCAACTGCCGGCGGTAACGCTCGGCATCGACTTCGGCACCTCCTCCACCTCGACCACCTCGCAATGCCGACCTCTCCAAGCATCCGGTCATGGCCGATGAGGTCAGGTTCTGCAGGTTCGGTCGCCCAAGGGCCGGGATGCCGGGCGGCGGTGGTGGTGGCAGGCAGGAGGGCGGCGAGAACGCGGGGGAGGGTTCCGGCGGCGGGTTCGGCGCGAACGCTACCGGGGTCTCCGTACAGGGATCTCGGCCTCGACGAGCGCGGCTGGCTAGGGCGCCGGGATCATCGCGCCGCCGATCAACGACGCAAGCGACATCGACTGTGGACCTGGCAGCTTCGCACTGCTATATATAGTGATTTTGGCGGTTGGTTAGCTGGCAATCTGTCGTTTCACCCGGGAGTCGGCGTGGCCTTGCCCGTTGATGTTGTCCGGCCGGGCAACGAAGATCGGCCGGCCGGTGGCACTCTCGTACGCCTTCAGGTCCTTGGTCCGTTGCGGGTGTGGTGCGACGGTGTCGAAGTGGATGCCGGTCCCCGGCAACAGGCTTATCTGCTGGCCTTGCTGCTGGCCCGGGTGGGCAGGCCGGTCAGCACGAGCGAGCTGATGGACCTGATCTGGGACGACGAGGTCCCCAGCAGTGCGCTCAACGTCATCCATAAATACGTCGGCGCGCTGCGCCGACTGCTCGAACCCGCGGTCCCCGCCCGTACACACGGTTCCTACCTGCACCGCCGCGGAAACGCCTACCTGTTCACCGCAGCCCCCGGCACCCTGGATCTCGTCACCTTCCGGGAACTCGTCGAGACGGCCAAGGATGCCCTCGCACAGCAACGCCTTGAATTGGCGCTCGATCGCTATGTCGAATCGCTCGGCGTCTGGCGGGGCCGTGCGGGCGACGGGTTCACGCACAGGTCAACCGCGCTGCCGATCTTCGCCGCCATCGACGACGAGTTCTACGCCGCGTGCACTGAAGCGGCCGAACTGGCCGTGTCGCTGCGCCGACCGGCACGGGTGCTGGCGGCGTTGCAGATGGCCGCATCGATGGCGCCGTTCCACGAACCCGTCCAGGCCAGCCTCATCTCCACCCTCGGGGCGGCGGGACGTCAGGCCGAGGCACTGTCGTTGTTCCGCGAGGTCCGCGCCCGCCTTGCCGACGAGCTCGGTATCGATCCTGGCCCGGAGCTGCAAGCCGCACACCTGCGAGTGCTGTCGCAGCCCTCGGCGTCGCCGCTCGTGGCGCGTACGGACGGTGGGGGTGACGGCGCGTCGGTGCGAACGGCAGCTGGGCTGGTCGGCCGGGCCGAGGAACTCGCCCTACTGCGGCAATCCGTCGACATGGCATTCACCGGCAGCCCGGCGCTCCGCATCGTCGAAGGCGAGCCGGGCGTGGGCAAGACCCGCCTGGTGCGAGAGATCGCCGCCGAAGCGAGCCAGCGTGGCGCGCTGGTCGTGTGGGGTTCGTGTCTGGAAGGCGACGGAACACCGTCGATGTGGCCCTGGGAACAGACGCTCCGCCCGATTCTCGACAGCCTGCCCGCGCCGTTGCGGGAGAAGTGGCTCGCCAGTGAGGTCGGCGGCCTCCTCGAATCGCGAGACGACGATTATGCGGCCGCGCCGGCGATTCTCGACAGCGGTGCGCAGTTCCGACTGTTCGAGCAGGTCGTCACCGTCGTCGGGCAGGCCTCGGCGCCACGGCCCATGCTGCTGATCGTCGATGACCTGCAGTGGGCCGACGCCGCCTCGCTCCAGCTGTTCGGCCACCTGGCGGGCCGCTTACCCGCCGGCACGGTGATCATCGGTGTGCTGCGCGATCGCGCACCCACACCCGGCTCCAGCCTGTCGCGGGTGCTGGCTGAGGCCAGCCGGCAGCCCGGCCACCGCAGGATCCGGCTCGGCCCGCTCGGCTTGACCGACGTGACCGAGCTCATCCGCCGCGAAACCGGCCACGATCCCGGTGCCGAGGTCGCCCGCGACATCCATGTCCGCACCGCCGGCAATCCGTTCTTCGTCCAGGAGCTGTCCCGGCTGCTCAGCGACGGCGGCTCGCTCGGCGACGGCGGCGCATCAACACGGACCGGAGTGCCGGCCACCGTGCGAGACGTCGTCCGCGATCGGATGACCGGTCTCGACGACAGCGCTCACGGCCTGCTGCGCATCGCCGCGGTCATCGGCCGCGACGTGGACCTCGACCTGCTCGCCCGCGCGATCGGTGTCGACATCGCGGACTGCCTCGAACGCCTCGAACCGCTGCAAGCACTCGGTCTCCTGGAGACCAAGCCGGAAGACCCGTTCTCGTGGCGCTTCGCGCACGACCTGGTCCGCGAGTCGGTCACCGAGACCACTGCGCGGCAGCAGGCCGTCCAGCTACATCTGCGCGTCGCCGACGCCCTCGAACACATTCATGCGGACGACGAGTCCGTCGCCGAACGCCTCGCCTACCACCTGCGGGGCGCCGGCCCCCTGGCCGACCCGGGTCGCACCGCGAGGGCACTGGCGCGCGCCGGTCGCCGCGCGGCGACCAAGCTCGCGTTCGCAGCCGCCTATCGGAACCTGGAATCGGCCGTGCAGATCGCCCGGACGGCAGGGCTGCTGGAGCTGGAACTGTCCGTCCTGTCGCTGCTCAACCTCCTCGCCGTCGAGCCCCCGGGAATGGGCGGCTCGACGTTCGATCTGCTGGAACGGGGTGCATATCTTGCCGGCAAACTCGGCCGCGAGACGGCCGCCGCCGAGTTCCTCTTCTTTCGAATGACCGGGGCCTACGTCAACACCGAGAAAGACCGTGGGATGTGGGCTCGCCGGCTGCATGAGCAAGGCCAGGCGTCCGCGGACCCGATCATCCAGGCGTACGGCCGGCAGGCCTGGGGCCTGCACAATTGGGACATCGGCGACATCGGCGCGGCGTATCAGTGTTTCAGCTGGCTCGGCCGTACCACTGTGGACGGCGTTGCCTCGCTGCTCGCGAACTCGGCCGACCCGCACCCAGGGCCGGCTCAGGAAAGCCTGTACCACCTCGCCGGCCAGGTCGGGGGTGCCCCGATTCGACGCCGCCACGACCTCGGACGTTGGCGGATCCCGGACGAGTGGTTCGGCTATCTGGCCGTGATCACCGCGCTGCAGGGCGATGTCGAGACGGCGCGGTCCCTGCTCGGCACGGTGTACCAGGCCGAGGGAGACACTTTTGAGATGTCGGGCTGGACCCGCTACCAAACCATGGCTGCCTCAATGGCCGGTGACGCGGCCTGGGCGATACACGCGACCGAGCGGTGGGTCGCGGCCGACGCCGACCTTCCCGGCGTCGCGCAGGAAGCCTATATACGGCTGGACTGGTACTGGGCCCGTGCCCTCACCGGCGACGACCCGGCCGGCAACGCGGCCAAGGCCGAACATCTCCTGGCCGCGACCCTGCGCGACCCGCCACGATGGGGCCTCGCCTACTGGTACGGACTGATCGCCGAGATGTGGCTGGCAGCCGAGATACCCGACAAGGCCGCGACCGCCCTCGACCGGGCCGACCAGGCCATCAAGGCCCACGGCCAGCGCTATGCCGAAGGACTTCTCCTGTTGCTGCGCGCGCGCCTGCTGCACGCCCGCGGCGAACCCGTCGACGTCGTACGAGCCGCCGCCGACGAAGCCCGGGTCCGATCCGGCGAACGGGGGGCCCACCTCTTCGCCCGCCGCGCCGAGAGGTTCCTGGCCGATCTCGAGACCCAGACCGGCGTGGCAACCGGATGAAGGGCCGGCTACGCGTCTCTGAGCAGGCCCAGGCCGGTAGGCGGTACAGCTACGTCGGGCCACCTGAGCTGCGCGCCCGGGCGGCGACCGTGGACGCCGTTGCCGTCGATACGGCTCTTGCCGGGCTTCGATGTAGGTACGGCCGAACCGGTCGCCGGAGCGCACGGGAAAAGTGACGACCGATGAGCGCACAGCCCAAACGCATCCCGGGCCAGACCAACGCCGAGTACTACGGCGGCCCCGACCCGAATCTGCAGTTCCTCGGCACCCATTCGCTGGTGGGCGGCGGCGACCCGTCGTGGGTGGGCCGCCTCTACAACGCCATCGCCGACCGGCTCGCCGCCCGCCGCAACCGCACCTGACCCGACGCACGCCCGATTTCGTGGGTGCGGCAGTCTTTCGACAGCGGTCACCCATCTCACGTCCGCATCCGCCGTGATCAGCTCGCTGCGGAGCGCCACGAGAGGCTGGGCGGCCGGCTCCCGGAGATGCCGATGTGAGTGCAGGCTGGGTTAAAACTGTCCCATAAGACGCGGACAGTGCCCTTGAGGTTCCGACCCATGACTTTCTTGGGTGACGCCGGCTCACTCATCTGCCGTCGGTGGTGCGCGGTGGCTCATCCGGCGGTCCGTCACGCTCCGTACGGCATGGCCGTCCCGTTCGGCGGACTGGGTGCACGCTCAATGCCGATGTGCGGATGCAGGTCGCGCGTGGACGTCGGGTGGCGCGTCGAAGGTGAAGACGTCCCAACTCGCGGCAGGCGGCTTGCGGCGCCGGTATCGAACGTACGGCCGTCATTCGCTGCCCCGGAACGCCGCGTCGAGTATCGCCTCGGCGATGCGTGCGGCATCGGCCGGCAAGACGGTCCTGCCATCAGCAGGGTCGGCGGTCCGAGCGGCGATAACCAGCTGCCGCAGCTGTTCCCCGAGCGCTGACGCGCCGGCCTGGTCGAGGTCCATGCTCAGCCATCGAAGCCATTCCGCGATGATCCCCGCCTCGTATCCGTTCTGCCGTGTCTCTACCAAACTGCGGTCGGACAGCAGGCGAATCGCGGCCGCAAGGCGGCGATGGGGTGCGTCGTGGCCGTCCAGCGCCAGACCGCGCTGGTTGGCCGGGTGTATCCCGTCCCGGTCGGACGTGAGGACGTCGAAAAGTACCGGCCCGGTTCCGGGTAGCGGCATCACGTGCGCGTCAGCGGTGATGTCCAGCCCGACGTCGACTCGGGACGCGTAGCCAGGGTCATCGACCCGAATGATGACTCGCTGTGGACCTGTCCGCGAGATCCGCTGTGTCCACCGCCCGAGCCTTTCAATGTCACCGACGAAGATCTGGTAATCCTCCAACGCCAGGTCCCCGTCGAAGACGAGCGCTCCGAGTAGCGGCATCGAACCTGACCAGAACGACACCCGGGTGTGGCCGGCCTGTCCACGTGTCTTGACCACAACGTGCCGCCCATCGGCATCGGCCGGACCGTCGCCCCAGTTCAGCTCCGGCCAACTGATCGACCCCACGACGAGCAGACCATGGTTCGCGTACACCTCGACCGCGCCTGTCAACATCTGCAACCAGCCTCCACAACCAACGCTCGGCACGCAGGCGCCTGCACCCATGGCCAGAACATAGCGCGAGCCGCCGATGCCGCCTGGTCGGGCGCGCACATCGGCCGCCGGCGGTGCTCGCCGTCTGTTGCCGAGTTGAGTGGCTGTGGGCTCGGAGCGTGGTCATGGTGGTGTCGAGTTGCGCGAGCGTGGCGATGGTTGTTGGCGTACCGTCCGCCGGTGGGTTTCTTTGGGACGTTCGTGCTGGCGCGGTCCGACCGTCTACTCGTCGATGAGGAGGCGACGCTCGGTTTCGGCTATCAGCATGAGCATCTGTACGAGCTCGGCGGGGGATGGCAACTCCTGGAGACCCGGGGGATTCTCGACCCGCAGGACTTCGCTGCCGCCAGCGAGCAGTTCGTCGCCGCTACCGGCGCTGGTGTGTTGGCCGCGTATGTGCACGACGGCGACTGCATGGGCGTGCATGGGCAGACGCGCGACGGCTGGACCACGACGTTCCACCTGCCTGTCGACGGGGCGCCGTGCCCGTACCGGCATCGCCCTCAGCCGGCGCCGCGAACGACGGAGGCCGTCGTCGCCGATCTCGAGCAGTGGGCCGGTGCCGTCGGGCTGACCGCTGTCTCGGAGCAGATCCAGGCTGTCGCGGCCTACGACTACCGCGGCAATTCCGGCTGGGGCCACGTGCTGCCGCTCGACCTGCTGCCGGCGCTCGGTCTGCCCGAGGCCGACGAACCGAGCCCGACGGTGATCGACCTTGAACAGTTGCCCTGGTGCGCCATCGTCGGTTTCAGCGGCCTGGCACGGCAGGCGTGGGACCGCCGAAGCGACCGCGCCCACCGCAGTGCGCCGGGCCTCGGGTTCTTCGGCCGGGAACGCGAATGGGAGCGCGTGGCGATCGCGCTCGAGGCCGACATCTGGGCCGCCCGGCATCGCCAGAACACCGACGTCACGACGTTACGAGAACGAGCGGAGCAGCTGCTCGAGGCCTGCCGGAAAGACAAGAAGGCGCGGGTGTATCGCTGGCGCAGCTGAACTGCGCCGACATCGACGCCTTTTGTGTCAAACGGGCCAGCAGCAACGCACCGCTACGGGCATGTCGACTGCGTGACCGTCGAGTAGGCCTCCAACGCCGGCTCCGGCAGCGTCCCACCCACCCACCCACTCTGAAGTCGAGTGATCTTGACATCTGCTCATGCCGCTGCGGGAGCGCGGCGATCGGCCAGCGCTCGTCACCGGCCGTGAACGCTCTGGGCAAGGCCAGGGCTACCGGTCGTGCCGAGTTGTGTGCATGTGATCATGGCTGCGGACCGGGGACAGCGGGCGCACCGCGGGCGCCGCGGGTAGCCATGGGGTGCCGGCGTTGTCGTGCAGATCTGGGGCCGCACATCGGTCCCTTGTGGACGACCGGTCCCGCGACGTGCCCGCTGCGCCCCGCGACGGCGAGGCTGGAGAACAACACCTCGGCGGTACCTGCCTCGGGCCCGTCGGAACAACGGTGCGCCATCAAGCGCGCATCGCCCGGAACTCAACGCATGGTCAGGGTGGCCAGCCAGCTGAGGACCCTCGGCCATCCGTCACTACGGGCGGCTTCGTCCGCGGCCTGGGTGCCACCGTGCGAGATCGTGGCGCCGGTGACGCGACTGACGAACGTTGTGCCCATCGGCAGGTACGGGAACGTGCCGACCAAGTGGCCCGCGCCGGGGTAGATCAGTGCCTGATGGGCGGCGGCGACGTGTGCGACGTCGAGGTTGTGCATGATCTGCCGCGCCTGCGGGACTGAACCCCACAACGCGTCATCATCGCCGGCGATGGCGAGGACCGGCCCGGCGACGTTGGTCACCGGGATGACCGTGTGCGGTATCGCGACGCCGCCGTTCGTCCAGGCGTCGCCCGGCCCCGGGAACGCCCCGAAGACGGCGTCGTTGGGTGCGTAGAGGATGCTTCCCCGCACCAGGCCGGGGTAGTACTGGGCAAGTAGCAGGGCGGCCTCGCTGCCACGCGAGTACCCCTCGACGACCACCGGCTGCGCGCTGAGCATGTGGGCCGCAGCGACGAAGTACTCCAGCGGGATGTCACGCAGGGTCGACGGCAGGCCGGGAACGCCGAAGTAGCCGAGCGCCAGCACCGGGTAGCCGTGCGAGGCCAGCAACGCGGCTGCGAACGTCATTGCGACCCCGCCCTCCGAACCGCCGAACATCAGCACGCCAGGATGCGGCGTGCCGCCGGTGGCGGGCAGGAACAGCTCGCCGATCGCCTTGTCCGTCGCCATGTCGAGGGTACGGTGCGTGACACCGGCAGACATCCATGCGCGGTGCACGGTACGCGTGGCTATGTCGCGGCCGTCGACCGTCACCGACAGCTGGACGTCGAAGACGGGCGCGGTCCAGGGCGATTGGGGGCTGTACGCTGCCCGGTCCGGGTCTCCTGTGGGTGGCCGCATCGACCAGAACAGCCCCATGGCGTCGACACCCGGGTACGAGCCCGTGACCGGTGCGGTCCGGGCGAGGTCCACGACACCGGCGTTGTCCGCCTTGAACGTGGCCTCGCCGTGCCATGCCGCACCCTGGTAGTCCTTGGCGAGCGACCGCACCGTGACCGTCTCGCCCGCGTGCAGGCCGGACAACCGCACGTGTACCGTCTGATCGACCAACGCGTCCGGGGCATCGACCTCGATCGTCGCACTCGTCGAATGCCCTGCCGAGCAACCGGCCGGAAAACTCAGCACGAGAACGGCGGCGAACACGCCCGCACGCATCATCTCGCCATCGTCTCACGCCTGACAACGCCGACCGAAGCGGCGAAGTAGGCTTCCAGACGGTCTTCCACTCCATCTTCACGTCATCCCTCGCTAAGCAGAAGACGGCTGGACTCTCAAGACCGACTCGCCGGAACGCAAGAGGTCGTTCCTCGACAGCGACGCGCAAGCGATCAAGGACGCTGTCGCGTCGACGGACTGACTGGTCACTTCCGCTATGCCGCAGGTCTCGTGCGCCGGGCCGACCTGAAGATCGCCACGCTCAGTGGCGACGGCCCGGCGCCGCTGGCTCGCGCTCGTGCCGATGTGCGTGCGTCGATTGAAGCTTGCGTGGGCGGGCGCATCGAATGCCGCGGTGTCAATGAGCCCGTTGGCGGCGCAGTGCCATGCGTACGACGCCACCTGCGAGGAGGAGCAGCCCGACGGTGAGTCCCCACAGCCACCATGGCCACGGGCCGCGATCGACGCCGGTATCGCGTACCTGAAGGTCGCCGGTGCGGGCGGTCGCCAATTGCACCGTGTCGATCCAGTGGTCGTTGCCGGGTTGGAGCCGGGCGAGGACCCGGGCCGGCCCGGTCGGCGGCACCGAGACAATTGTCTCGTAATTGGTTGCCAACAGGTCGGCGCCTTGCCAACCGAGGACCCCGGTCGCGTTGGTGTCGAGCGGCGTCGACACTCTGGTGGGCAGGTCGAGGACCGCCAACCCGTCTGGTGCCCAATACCCGGCGGTCCAGGACGGGCTGCCCGCGGCCACCCGAAAGAGCGCGAGCCGGGTGCCGTCGGGCGACCAGGCGGCCGGCCCGCCGAGCCGGTGCCTGTCCGGCAGCGGGACGACCGTGCTCCCGCCGGCGGTGAGTAGGCGCAGCTCGGTGCCGACCTGGACGGCCAGCGTTCTGTCGTCGGGGGAGAACGCCGCGTCGAGCACCCCGCGCTGCCCGGCGACCGTAGACGTGACGCCGGTGGCCAGGTCGAGCAGTGTCAGTTCGCCGTCGGCGGCGAGCGCGGCCCGG
Organism: Dactylosporangium sp. NPDC049140; assembly: GCF_040648435.1. NCBI lineage: Bacteria > Bacillati > Actinomycetota > Actinomycetes > Micromonosporales > Micromonosporaceae > Dactylosporangium > Dactylosporangium sp. NPDC049140. Next base: position 97,228 of record NZ_JBEZDS010000043.1, read on the forward strand.
GGGTCGCCATGGCTGTCCGCCCGATACGGCGCGACGGCGTACGCGAGCCGCTTCGAGTCCGGCGACCAGGCGAGTAGCTGTACCGCCGAGCCGGCAGGCACTGGGTAGCCGCGGGTGCGGCCGGTGGTCAGGTCCACGATCGCCACATCCTGGACCGGCCCGAGCGTGTCGGCGACGGCGACCCGGCTGCCGTCGGGAGACAGCAGGGCGAATGCAAGGGTGTCGACGGACCGACCACGCTTACTGGCGAGGTCGATGACGCGGTAGGTGCGGCCGTCCATCCCGACGGCGATGAGCTGCGGGGTCTGGAAGGGCATGTCGCCTTGCCCGTACCCGTAGATGGCGATCGCGGGCCCGGCAGGCGCGGCGGAGACGGTGGCGGTGAGGAGGGAGTGACCGGCGAAGACGCGCGGTAGCGTGGCGGGACCGGCGGCAGGTGCGCTCGGCGTCGCCGGCAAGCGCACCAGCCCCACCGCGAGCAGCAGCACCACGACGGCGGCGGCCACGAGCACGGGCCGCCATGACCGGCGAGAGGTCAGCGGCATGACGGGAGGCGCCACCGTGGGCACGGGGATCGCCTCTACGAGTTCGTGGACGGCGGCGCGCAGGCGTTGGTCAGTGGTCATCGAGGTGCTCCCGCAGTGCGGAGTGGGCCCGGTGTAGCAGGGACTTGACGGTGCCGGGCCGGCAGTTCAGCGCGTCGGCGATGTCGGCCTCGGACAGGTCGAGGTAGTAGCGCAGGAAGATGGCCGCCCGATGCCGCGGCCGCAGCCTGGTGAGGCCGGCACGGACGGCGATCGCGTCCGGCCCGAGCGGCACGAGCGGTTCAGGCTCAGGCTGGCTGGCATGGCGTCGTTCCAGCCGACGACGGCGCACCCAGGAGGTGCATCTGGACACGACGGCGCGGCGCAGCCATGCGGTCGGTTCGCGGACGTCCGGACGGTGCAGCAACGCCAGGAACACCTCCTGCACGATGTCCTCCGCCGCCGGTACGCTTCCGGTCGTCACACAGGCCAGCCGCACCATGGGAGCGAACTGCGCCGCGTAGAGCGCGTCGAAGTCGCCCCGGACGGCCGGTTCCGAGAGCACGGTCACCTCCTACAGGCGCACAGCGGCCGCGACCGGTTCCACCCGGCCCGCAATCGCCCACCCGGGCCCGCGACACAACGCCCCCGAAGCGCGGGCGGTGAAGCCGCGCCGCAGCTGTCAGGGCGCGCCGAAGATCTCCTTGCGGTTGCCGGATCGGCGGTCCTTCACCGTAATACGGCCCCAACTGCGCCAGCGCGATCGACGTCTCTGCCCGGGATCCGTGTCCGGTTCCCGACCTGAACCGGCGCATCAATGGCAGGCCCACCCCGTCTTCTCAGGGCAGGTGTCACCCGACACCCGGATGAGAGGAACGCACGATGACCGCTCCGACGCCGAAGACCGACCTGAACGATGCTCAGAAGTTCATGACCAGCCTGGCGAAGCAGCTCGACGAAAGGGGTTACCGCACGATGGCGACCATGCTGCGTGCTGAGATGCCCGACTCGGACTTCACCAATCTCGGAGGCAGCGGGTCCGAAAAGATCATCTCGACGATCGTCACGTCGGTGACCGAGCAGATCAAGGAGGAGAAAAACAAGCGGTAGCGACGACCGCCAACGCAGCGGGGCCTGGACGCTGCACCAGCTGCCGCCCTCGCCAGACCGGATCAAGCGGACGGCGGCGGCGGAAGGTCGATCCGGACAGGCGTCCCAGTAGGATCCTTGAAGTCAAGCGTCAGGTTCCGGCCGTCACCGGCGGCGTCGGCCGGAACAGCCACTGCATCACCCATTCGGTCCCCATGCCTCCAGCCTGCGCCGAGGCGAAGCGGTAGGCCGTGCCGCTGCCATCGGACACCGATACCGCGATGCTCCCGAACTGCTCCCCGGGCCACGGCCGCGGCGACCCACACTCGGCCCGCTCCCCCCACTGCGTGCGCATGGTCCGGTAGTCGTGCGTGCTCAGCGTCGAGCGTCACCTCGATGTGGTTGGCCAGGCTCACCTGCGCCAGCTCCGCACGCTGCGTCCACTCCCGAACCTCAACAACCGGTGTTGCCGGCAGTCAGAGCCACCGGCAACTCCACGGTGGACCGGACGCACCATGCACGGCTAGTCGGCGTAGGGCTTATGCGTCGCGAACGACAAACAGGGCGCCACCGATTGCCAGAGCGGTGAGGGTGTACGCGGTGAGGATGCTCAGACCTGCCCACGGGCCGAGCGGTGCGGTCCCCAGCCCTGCGGTCATCGGTGCGAGGTCCTGCAGCAGGTGCAGGGTGTGCACTGGTAGCGGGACCACGGTCGTGAGCAGATACGGGCCGTACAGCAGGGCCACGACGGCCCCCATGCTGCCGCCCGCGTGGCGGACCGCAGTGGCGACGCCGGCACTCAGCAATGCGACAAGGACCAGATACAGCACTGTACCGGCGGCACGCGGCAGGGTGGCCGTGTGCCCGGTGACGCTCTTGTCGTCGAACAGCACCGTGGCGGCGCCCATCGCGCCGGCGACGCCGAGCGCGCCGCCGACCAGCACGGTGCCGGCGATGACGCTGCTCTTCGCGGTGAACACCCGAACGCGGCAGGGGTCCATCGCCAGCGTTGTGCGGATCGTCCGTGGCTGGAACTCCGCCCCGACCACCAGCGCGGCCAGCGCGATCGCGGCGAGTTGCGCGAAGTGGACGCCGGAGAGGGTGAGCGCGGTGGTGTCCACGGTTCCGCAGTCGGGGGACCGGCCGGCGCACAGCGGTACGTTGGTGTTCGCGATGATCAGGGCGGTCCCCGCGACCATCACCACGGCCAGACCGGCGGCGACGGCCACGGTCGAGCGCACGGTGCGCAGCTTGGTCCACTCGGCGAGCAGTGCGCGGTTCACGCGTCGCGCCGGAGCAGGAGCCAGAAGCCGGCGGTGAGAGCGACCCCTGTGTACGCACAGAGCACCGCGAAGCCTGCCCACGGCCCGATCACGGTCTCGGAGGGTACGTCCATCGTTTGCTGGATCGCGAGGCCGGCGAAGGGCGTGGCCCTGCTGATCCAAGTGTTGGCCGCGTCGGAGGTGCCTGAGGCGACGATCGGTACCACCACGAGAAGCGCGAGCAGCAGCATGACGGCCGAGGCCGTCCCGCGCAGGATCACACCGACCGCGAGGCTGAACGCGGCGATCAGGGCGAGGAACGCCGCGGTACCGATGATTGCGCGCAGCACGACCGGATCGGTGACGGTCGGGGGATCTGGGAAGATCGGCGGCCGGTAGCCGTTGCGGCGCTCCAGCGCCGGGGAGAACAAGGCCACGGCGAAGCCGGGGAGCAGCCCCACAACGAAGACGACACCTGTCAGCACCGCGGTCTTGGCCGCCAGCACGTGGCCTCGCCGCGGGCTCGCCGCGAGCGTGGCGCCGATCGTTCCGGTCCGGTACTCCGAGGTGATGAACAGCACGCCGAGCACCACGGCGCCGATGATGCCGAGTTGGGCGCCGACCAGGGACTGCCGGACCAGGTCGGTGGGGCCGGCCAGGCTGACCCCGCCGATCCCGACGCGGCCGAGATCACCGCTGCCGGTGACGGTGAACGTCCCGTTGCCGTCGCGGGTGCTGCCGCCCGGAAGGAGGTCTATGTTGATGATGGTCTCCGGTCCGGGTTTCGGTGCTCCGCGCTGGCGCGGCGGCGGGGTCACGTCGGAGTCACGCCAGGCATCGGCCGGCGGCCCTGCGCCGGCATTCGCCGCAGCCACGGTCACGTGATCGAAGTCCGCCTCGCCCAATTGGAGGTACCGGCTGATGGTGCCCGTCCTGCCTTGGAGCGCGAGCGGCACGTCGGTCGGCGGCGAGGCGACGAAGAGGCCGGCCAACGCTCGGGTCGGCAGGTCCGCGACGGTGACCGTCCCGACCGTGCGCCACGAACTGCCGTCGGCGGACTCCGCGCCGGTGAACGTCTGCCCGGAGCGAGTCAGCTGGAGCCAGCGCGGTGCGGTGGTCGCGGTCCCGGCCAGCTCGGTCGTGGCGTCGGCGATGAGCCGGACGCCGTGCGCCGGGGTGACCATGAGCGCGACGTACGGCGCGCCGGCTGTCGGGTTCGCCTTCAACATGATCCCCGCTTTGGCCCAGGCGCTGGTCGCTTTCTGCGACGCCACCCGGGCGGTGAGCGTCCCGTCCCCGATCATCGGCTCGTGCACGAAATGGAGCTGGTCGTAGGTGATCGGACCCTCGTAGGCGTCGCTGTGCGACAGCGACGCCGCGAGCGTGCTGAGCCCAAGGGTGAGCAGCACCATGGCCAGCAGCGCGAGCGTCGTGCTACGCACCGACCAGAACTTCGTCCATTCGGCGCGCAACGCCCGGCGTAGGTTCACGGCCGTGTCCCGTCGCCGAAGATGGTGTACGTCCGCGTCATCTCCATGTAGACCTCTTCCAGCGAGGCGCGGTGGCGGCTCAGCTCGGAGCACGGCACGCCGGCGGCGGTGAGGCGCGCACCGACCTCACCCGCGTCCATGCCGTTGACGGTCAAGGTGTCGAGGTCGACGATGGCCACGGTCGCACCGGCGTCGGCCAGGACTTGCACGGCTGCGGCGCGCTCGCCGGTGCGCACGGTGACCCGTCCATCGGACGTCTCGTCCAGCAAGGCCTTGACGCTGGTGTCGGCGAGCAGGCGGCCGCGGCCGATGACAATGAGGTGGTCGGCGGTGTCCTGCAACTCGCCCATGAGGTGACTGGAGACGAGGACCGTCCTGCCGTCCGCGGCCAGCGAGCGCAGGAACCCCCGAATCCAGCGGATGCCGTCCGGGTCGAGCCCGTTCACCGGCTCGTCGAGGATCAGCACCGGCGGATCTCCCAGCAGCGCGCCGGCGATCCCGAGCCGCTGGCGCATGCCCAATGAGAACCCGCCGACCCGCTGCCGCGCGACCGACCTCAGCCCGACGAGGTCGAGTACCTCGTGGACGCGTCGACGGGACAGCCCGTTGTACTGCGCCATCCACCGGAGGTGATCCTCGGCGCGCCGGCCGGGATGGGTGGCCTCGGCGTCCAGCAATGCGCCGACCGTCAGCGCCGGCTCCCGCAGCGCCCGGTAGGGCCGGCCACCGATCAGCACCACCCCGGCGTCGGGTCGGTCGAGGGCGAGCATCATGCGCATCGTCGTCGACTTGCCCGCGCCGTTGGGGCCGACGAACCCGGTGACCTTCCCGGGCTGGACGGTGAACGTCAGGTCCTCAACCGCCACGGTCGTCCCGTAGCACTTGCGCAGCCCTTGGGCCTCGATCGTCATCTGCGGCACAACAGCGACCGTAAGTCACCGCCACGACGTCGGCCGTCACGACAGCGAGCCATCTTCGGTAGCGTGGCGTCCCCCGCACGGGGGATGCGGGGACGGCGATAATGGAGGGCGTGCGCCTGCCGACGTTCCCGCTGCCGCCGCCCGTGGTGGCGGGTCTGCTGGGCGCACTCGGATCGGCGCAGGTGGTGCTGCACCCTGCCGACCTGGTACGCGATCTTGTCCTCGCCTGGTGTGCGACGCTTCCGCTGGCCTTCGTCCGTGGCCTGCTGTGGCAGGCCGGTGCGGTCGTCACGGCCGCGGTGCTGCTCACCCTGGTGCTCAGCGGGCAGCCCACCGTCGGTGCGCTCCTGGCCCAGGCCGCCGTGCTCTACCTCGTCGCCGTGCGGAGTTCCTACCGCGTTGCGCTGCTCTTCGCGGTGCCTTCCATCGCGTACGCCGTCGGAACCGCCGGCTGGCGCACCGGGCTGGTCGTCGTGACCGCCACCGGTGCACTGGCCGTCGGCAGTTCACGCCGGTTCCGAGCGGAGACGGCCGAGCGCATCGCGGCCGACGGCGCGCACGCCGACATGGCCGACGCCTACGCGGCCCGCGAGGAACGGGCCCGGATCGCCCGGGAACTGCACGATCTCGTGGCCCATCACATCTCGTCGATCTCCGTGCAGGCCGACACCACCCGCCTCACCACACAAGGCTTGCCGGCGGAGAGCGCGGACCGGCTGCTCGGCATCGCCGGTACCGCGCGGCTCGCGCTGACCGAGATGCGCCGGCTGCTCGGCGTGCTCCGCGACGATGCCGGGTCGCAGCCGGTCGACGCTCCGCAGCCGGGTCTCGGCCAGCTCATCACCCTCGTGGACGACGCACGCGCCGCGGGCGGGTCTCGTGTCCGGCTGATCTTCCGCGGCCGAATCCGGACGCTGGATCCGGGCCTCGAGCTCGCCGCGTACCGGATCGTGCAGGAGGCGCTGACCAACAGCCGCAAGCACGCACCGGGCGCTGCGGTGGACGTTGAGGTCGGCTACGCCGACGATGCACTACGGCTCAGCATCTGGGATGCCGGTCCGGGGGCGGGCCGTTCGGCCGGCCGGACGGAGGCCCACGGCTTCGGACTGCTCGGGATGCGGGAGCGGGTAGCGATGGCGGGCGGAACGCTGCGCACAGCTCGAAGCGAACTCGGCGGTTTCGCGGTCCAGGCGGTGCTACCCGTGGCCGGAGGAGGCCGATGACTGTGCGCATCCTGGTCGCCGACGACCAAGACGTGGTACGGGCCGGGTTCGTCGCACTGCTGTCCACCCAACCCGACTTGACTGTCGTCGGGAGCGCGCAGGACGGCGCCGAGGCGGTGCGGATCTGCCGCGAACTGCGCCCGGACCTGGTACTGATGGACGTTCGGATGCCGGTCATGAACGGCATCGAGGCCACCCGGAACATCCTCGCCGCCGCGGGCGGGAACGGGCCGCGCATCGTCATGCTGACGACGTTCGATCTCGACGAGTACGTCTACGGGGCGCTCGACGCCGGCGCCAGCGGGTTCCTGCTCAAGGACATGGGTGCGGAGAGCCTCTTCGAGGCGGTGCGCGTGGTCGCGGCCGGCGACGCCCTGCTCGCGCCGTCGGTCACCCGCCGGCTCATCAGCGAGTTCACCCGGCTGCGGCCACTGGCGAACGACACCGCAGCGCCGCTGGCGCTGCTGACCCAGCGGGAGACGGAGATCCTCCGGCTCGTCGCCGAAGGGCTCTCCAACGCGGAGGTGGCGGACCTGCTCGTCGTCGGCGCCGAGACGGTCAAGACACACGTCAGCCGGATCCTCTACAAACTCGGTGTCCGCGACCGCGTCCAAGCCGTGATCGTCGCCTATGAGTCGGGGCTGGTCGTGCGAGGAACACGGCACTGAAGCGGCACTGAAATCGCACCGCTCGCCGAGCGCCCCAGTCATATTTCAAAAAGACAGGTCACATCATCCCGTGCGCCACCACGGTGCCCGACAGCGCCGCCACGCGGACATGCCGCGATCCGCTCGCTGCTAACCGTCACACTGATCCACCGGCTGCGGCGTTGTGGCCGTGGTGGTGTGTGTGGGCAGTGCATCGCAGCGGTCATGATTGGATGCTGGTGGTTCGCGTGAGCTCAACATCGGGGACTCAGCGGATGTCGGAGTTCGGGCCGCCGGCGGTACGCCCGCAGGTGGCGTGGGTCGCCGACCCCGCGAGGGCGCTCATGCTCGATGTCGACGGCGTGATGTTCGAGGTCCGGCCGGACGTACGTCGCGCCATTGTTGCCGGATCGAGCCGGGCCGGCAGGTCAAGGGCGGAACGACCGCCGACGCCGCCGACCTACGCCGAGCGGAACGCGGCGAGCAGGGCGCGTTCGCGTTGTGGGCTGAGGCCGGCCCTGCGCGGCCGGTCGAGCCCCTCTGCCCGTTCGTAGGCGAGGATGTCGGTGACCAGTTCGGCGCGGTCGCGGTGGCGCAGGCCGGCAGCGACGGCGGCCGCTCCGGTGCGGGCGGACCAGCCTTCCCATCCCTGCTCGACGACCCACATCGCCAGCGAGTCCTCACCCATGTACTGCTTTACGTCCTGCCCGAGGAGCCATTGTTGCGGTACATGCGCTACCGGGCCGGTGTGGCCGCCGATCCGACGGCACAGTTCAACCCACTCGCCGAACGGCACCGTGGGGCCGACGACGTCGTACGCGCCGGTGGTGCCGCGCTCGGCGCAGTCGAGGATCCAGGCAGCCTGGTCGCGGACGTCGACGACCTGGGTGGGCAGGTCGGGAGTGTCGGGGACGAGCATTGGTTCCTCGGGTGCGCGGGCGGCCTGGGTCACCCAGGCACCGGACCGGCCGCTCGCGTCCCCGGGGCCTCCGATCAAGCCGGAGCGGGCGATGAGTAGCCGGTCACCGAGGGCGGCGGCACTGGCCTGTTCGCTGGCCACCTTGGCTTCGCCGTAAAGGTCCCGGCTCACCTCGTCTTGGTCGGTGGGTTCCCGCAGCGGGAACGACTCGTCCGCGCCCAGGGTGTCGAATGCCGCGTAGGCGTTGCCGGACGACACATACGTCCAGTGTCCGGCCTGGGCGGCCAGGGCGGCGAGCGCTGCACGCACGAAGCCGGGATGGGCCGGTCTGCTCTTCGACAACCCGAACATCGGTCTGTCGGCCGGACTGACTTGGAGTTTCCGGTTCCCGTTCGCCGAGGTGAGCCGGGATTACGGCAGCAGTAAGATCTTCCTGGATGTCGACTGGCTGCCATTGCCCACAGCCAGCTGGCGCACCATGACCGGCCAGACGGTCGAGGCTACCGGTGAACCCGCCGAGTCGAGCGTCTACTTCTTTCAACATCATCAGTACGACCTGATCGATCTGAAAATCCTCGAACAACGCGACCGGGACATCCATGTCCGAGCAACACTGACCGGCGACCTCGACCGTCTCGGGATCGACCCGGTCTCCGCCGACGCCTGGCTCTGTTTCAACGGCATCAGGGTGTCGGTCAGTGACGTCAGCACCGCGGAGTCCGCGATAGCCAGGCTTGAGGGCTTCACCGACATCGAAGGCTTGGCCTTGCGGGCGGTAGCGATCCGCTCGGCGTTCCATTTCCGGCCCATGAGCTCCTGACTCCGTGGTCGTCAGGCTCGCCCACGGGTACTGCGGCGTGTCTTGATCAGGTGTCCGGTCATGCCGCGGGTGTTGCGTGGTGGCAGACAGCGCTCGCTACAGCAGGTGACGGACGCGGCGAGCCCAAAGATTCCTTGTCTTGCCCGTGAAGGGCGCTGGACCTCGCGCCGGGCGTAGGTTGTGCAGCTGTGCAACTCCGTCCCGAGCTCAGCCCACCTGCCGTGTCCGCGCTCGCATCGAACAACTCTGCGCAGCCATCCACACCGTCTCGGAACTGCTGGAGGTCGGGTGCTGACGCAAGTGCCGACATCGCCGCGTTCAACGCGGACACCGGGCACTCGTACGAGCACCACATCGACAGGAGCCATAGCGACCCGTCCCGTGCCGCTGCAGCGTGTGTACCAGACAGAATGCCTGGTACCCCGCGTGTCGGACGAGCTACGAGATCGGACGGTCCCCCTCCAGCCTGTCGGCTGACGCCCGTGCGCGGCCGTCGTACCATGCGCCTGTGACCCGGACACAGCGCATCATCCGAGTGACGGTTGTCCTAAGCCTGGCCGTGACCGTAGCGCTGGGATGGAAGCAATACCAGGAGAACAACCGGGAAGCCGAGTTCAAGAACGAGATGGCCCGGCACGGGATGCTCGTGGTCGGCCAAATCTCGCGGCAGAACAGGGTCGGATACGACAACAAGGGCCACCGCATAGGCATACCGGTGGCGGTGGTCAACTACGAGGTCCGTGGTAACCCGTACAGCTTCGAGATGGACTGCAGGGTCGATCCGTGCCCGCTGCCGGTGGCGAAGCCCACCATGAACCTCTGGGTGAACCCGGACGCCCCGCACGCGCTGGTCACCGAGGACGGCTATACGAACCACCGGTTCGACGACACCAGCTACGCCTACCTCCTCGGGGCCGTAGGGGTGCTGCTCATCGGCGCCGGCATCGTCTTCATCCTGGTAGTCACCGACCAGGCGTTCCGGGGCGGCCAGCCCAAAGGTCCCGTGGTGTAGGTCGCGCATCAGCTCCGCCCGACCGGACGTACGGCCGAGCGCAACCGGACCCAGATCCGCGAGGCGCCTTGGTTCGGGCGGTCTCCCGCTCGCGTGACGGATACCCCACGCGGCCCGCGTTGTGACGAAAGCCCCCTCCACGAACCGCGTCCACCGGCACAGCCGGTGCGAAGGAGCCATGCCTGGGCGGGAGCACTCGGGACTCCGGGAAGTCGGTGCTGCAGACACCCCGCGTTTCGCGGGCGCTGTCCGAGGACCTGGAGGACGATCATGAACGTAATGAGCCGCCGATGCAATCGAGGACGCCCTCCCGAAACCAAGTGGCTGATCACGTTTCCGGATCTGCCGCCGAGTGCGCGCCAACCATCGGGTGCAGCGAGGGCACCGTCGTGGCTGCGGCCGCGATGGTGACGAGCATTTGCCACCCGTCCGTCTGAAACTGCGGTTCGAATGACAGTTCTGCTTGCCAGCAGGAGGTCACCTTGAGCTCTACGCCAGCATCGGTCGTCTTCAGCAGGTTCCATAACGTGTCGGCCCGAGCGAGGTCGAGGTCGGAGGCGTCCCACAACGGGACGTCAGCAGGGATCGTGGCCAGGAGTTCGGAGACCTGATCGGCGATCCGCCCGCCTGGGAGGAGGGCGCGGACCGCGACCGCACCAGGGGAGACTGTGAGAAGGCTGACGGCGAGAAGATCAGCAGGGCTGATGGTTTGCGGATCGTTCGGGGCGAGACTGAGGAACGTGTCGCCGGCGAACTGGGTGACGGGGTCATAGAACGTTTGCACCGCCGCCGGGGTCCGCGGATCGGCAAGCAGAGCATCGACGACCGCTGCGACCCGCTCAACCTGCTCGACGGATCCCTCGGTGAACATGTGGCGTGGTTCGAGATTCTCCGGCATCGCTGCATTGTCATGCGCGACTCGCCGGAACGACGGGTCCGACCGGGTGTCGTCACCAATCCGCTTGGAGGCAATTCCCCCGGTTCTTTGACGCACTCATCGAATGCCGCCGTTGGTGCGCGGCAGTCGGCGAACGGTCGTCACAGCGGGTGACAAGCGCATCGAGGTCCAGAGCTTCCGGTCCTGGCCCCCCTCTGTGTCAAGATGCGGCCAGGAGCGGTGTTCTAGAGTGGGTTCTGGCGGGTCCGGGAAATGGCTTTTCCGAAGTGCCGGCTGTCGGGATTGAGCCGGCCGCGCTGGATTGTTGAGTCGCTCCCATTTGCCCTCCCGGGCCCGTCCTGACACGTTCCGCGTCCTTGACCATCTGCTGATGGACCACGTTGGACAGTCGGCGTTTCAGGGCGCGCATCGCTTCCATCGGGCTTTTGCCCGCGGCGAGTTTCCGGCGGTAGTAGGCGCGGCCTTCGGTGTCGTTGCGGAGCTGGACGATGGCCATGATGTGCAGGACCCGGTTGATGCGCCGGTTCCCGGCCCGCGACAGTCGGTGACGGCGCTGGTCGCCGGAGGACGCGTCGATAGGCGCGGTGCCGTTCCAGGATGCAAAGATGGCCTCGTCCAGCCGCCCCACCACCCGGTAGCCGTTGTGATCCCGGCTGGCGAAGCGGCTGACGTCGCCGATGTCGCCCAGCAGCCGGGCCGCGCCGGACGGACCGATGCCGTGGAGCTGCTGCAAGGTGCTGCCGGTTGACGCGACCAGTTCGGTCAGTTGCTGGTTCGCGGCTTTGATCTTCTTGTCGATGACCGCGACCTCGGTGATCAGCTCCGGGGCCAGCTGCCGGCGGGTGCGCCCGACCAGGTCGCGGGGCCGGACGGTGTTGAGCAGGGTCCGGGCCCGCGGCGCGGACAGGAACTGCTTCGCCCC
>NZ_JBEZDS010000044.1:0-37239 GCF_040648435.1 Dactylosporangium sp. NPDC049140
CTCGGGCGGCGCGACACGTCGCGCCCTGGACGCGGGCCTCGGGCGGCGCGACACGTCGCGCCCTGGACGCGGGCCTCGGGCGGCGCGACACGTCGCGCCCTGGACGCGGGCCTCGGGCGGCGCGACACGTCGTCCCGCCCGGGCGCGGGCTACGGTCGGCCGCCCACCTTCGCGACCGCGCGTGCTCCGAGCTCGTTTCCGGCCTCGAGCGCCGCCGCGGCGTTCTGCCCCGCCAGCCAGGCCGCGAGGAAGCCGGCCGCGAACGCGTCGCCCGCCCCGGTCGGGTCGACGATCTCCGCGACCCGCCGCCCGGGCGCCCGCGCGGTGCCGTTCGCGTCGGCCCAGGCCGCGCCGGCCGCGCCCGACTTCACCACCACCGCGTCCGCGTGGGCGAGGAGCTGCGCGGGGTCCTCCGAGCCGAGAACCCGGGCCTCGTCGAGGTTGGCGAAAAGGAGATTCGGCCGCGGTACCGTCGCCAGGAACCCGGCCCCGCCGCGCTCCCGCAACGGGGCCGCCGACGCCGCGTCGAGACTCGTGGCCAGCCCGCGCCGCCGCGCCTCGGCCAGCGCGAACCGGCCCGCCGGGGCGCAGTCGGCGTCGAAGAGCACGTAGGCCGACAGGTGCAGGTGGCGCAGGCCCGGCCGGTCGAGCGCGCGCTCCACGTCGGCCGGCCCGAGCAGGCGGTTCGCGCCGCGGTCGGTGAACATCGTGCGCTCGGCGTCGGAGGTCAGTACGACCACGGTGCCCGTCGCCACGCCCTCCACCCGTCGCACGCTCGTGGCCACGCCGGCCTGGTCCAGCTCGGCGACGCGGGCGTCCCCGGGCTCGTCCCGCCCCGCCACCCCGGCGAACGTGACCGGGCAGCCGGCCGCGGCGAGCCAGGCCGCGGTGTTCGCGGCCGAGCCGCCGCCGGCGATGCGGACGGCGGCGATGGTGTCCGAGCCGATGGCGAGCGGGCCCTCGTGCACGGTGAGGATGTCGGTGACCACGTCACCGATGACCAGGACGGTCACGTCAGACGGCGGCGGCGATGCGGGCGGCCAGGTCGGCGTTGCGCAGGATGATGCGCACGTTCACGTCGAGGCTCTTGCCCTCGGTCGCGGTGTGGAAGTGCGACAGCAGGTATGGCGTTACGTCCTTGCCCGTGACCCCCTCCCGCTCGAGCCCGGCCAGGCCCTCGGCCAGCACGCGGTCGTGCAGGGCCGGGTCGAGCTGCTCGCCGATGGGCAGCGGGTTGGCCACGACCAGGGCGCCGCGGTGCACGTCGTGGCCGCGCGCGGCGCGGATGATCTCGGCGACGGCGGCCGGGTCGCCGGCGGACCAGTCGAGGTCGAAGCCGGCGTCGGTGAGGTAGAAGCCCGGGAAGCGGCGGGTTCCGTAGCCGACCACGCCGACGCCGAGGGTCTCCAGGCGCTCCAGCGTGGCGCCCACGTCGAGGATCGACTTCACGCCCGCGCAGACGATCGTGATCGGCAGGCGCGACAGGGCGGTCAGGTCCGCGGACTCGTCGAACGTCGAGGCGGCGTCCCGGTGCACCCCACCCAGGCCTCCGGTCGCGAACACCGCGATCCCGGCCCGCACCGCGATCGCCGAGGTGGCCGCGACAGTCGTGGCCCCGTCGACGCGCGCGGCCGCGGCCGGGGCGAGGTCGCGCACCGACAGCTTGACCACGTCGTCGCGCTCGGCCAGGTGCCGGATCTCGTCCTCGGACAGCCCGACGACGATCTCGCCGGCGATCATGCCGATCGTGGCGGGCACGGCGCCGGCCGCGCGGACGGTCGCCTCGATCTCCTTGGCGACCGTGAGGTTGGCCGGTCGCGGGAGGCCGTGGGAGATGATGGTGCTTTCGAGCGCGACGACGGGCGCGCCGCTGTGGCGGGCGGCCTCGACGTCGGCGCCGAACCGGATGGCGTGGTTGATCACCAGCTCACGATAGCTCCTCGCTTTCGGGCCGGCGTGGGGTTATCCACAGGCGTTGCCGGGTTATCCACAGGGCGATGGCGGTGCGGGCCAATTCCGGCTGGGCCTGGCAGACTGGGGGGCGTGACGACCACTCCCGAGAACGGTGGCGGGACTCTCACCGACGAGCGCGTCGACGAGCAGACCAGCACCGACTACCGCTACGACGAAGGCGACCACGAGAAGTTCTCGCACTACGCCCCCAAGGACAAGATCATGCAGGCCATGATCGAGGGCACGCCGGTGCGGGCGCTCTGCGGGAAGCTCTGGGTGCCCTCACGCGACCCGAAGCGGTTCCCGGTCTGCCCGGTGTGCAAGGAGATCTACGAAAACGTCGTGCAGAACGACGACCCGAGTTCGTGACGTTCGGCTCGGTTCGGCGCATCGCCGGCCGATGCCCGCTAGGCTGTCAACGCCTTCGCGGTCCGCGCTGACGCGAGGGCGTTTTCATGCGCCAGCCCGGCCGTGATCCTGCGCGCCGGGTGATGTGCGCCGCGCCGTTGCGTGCACAATGCGGCGCGGTTCAGCCATAGGGCGGCGTCGTCGTCGGCCGTGCGGGTTTCGCACGCGTCGATGTCGTTGCGGTTGTCGCGTTCGGTTGTCGCACGGGTTGTTCACTGTGCGGCGTCGATGCGATCGCCGTATGTCGGTGCCGGCTGTGCGGTTTCTGTGCGGCATCGTTCGTCCCGCGGTTGTCGTGCGGCGGTCGGTTGTCGTGCGGTTGTCGTGCGGCGTTGAGTGCCGGGCGGTTCCGTGTGGCGTCGGGGTGTCTTGCGGTGCCGTGCGCCTTGCGGTTCCGTGTGGCGTCGGGGTGCCTTGCGGTGCCGTGCGCCGTCCGGTTCTGTGTGGCGTCGGGTGCCGTGTGGGTCCGGCGGTGCTGGGTCCGTGTGGGCCACTATGGCGTCGGTCGTCGTGCGGTTCTGTGTGGCGTCGGGTGCCGTGTGGGTCCGGCGGTGCCGGGTCCGTGTGGGCCACTATGGCGTCGGTCGTCGTGCGGTTCTGTGTGGCGTCGGGTGCGATATGGGTCCGGCAGTGTCGGGACCGCGCGGGTCCGGCGGTGTCGGAGGCCGTGTGGGTCCGGCGGTGTCGGGGGCCGTGTGGGTCCGGCGTGTCGGGGGCCGTGTGGGCTCGTTCGCGCGGGGGTGTGCGCGGGCGTTGCACGGTCCGGGGGAGTGTCCGGGACGTAAGTCGTATCGGGGAGGGGTGCCGCATGCCGCCGCGTCCGGTGGTGCAGCAAGGTCAGACGCTTCGGCAGTGGCAGCGCAAGGCGCTCATGGAGTACCTGCGGGGCAAGCGCGAGGACTTTCTCGCGGTCGCCACGCCCGGCGCCGGCAAGACCACGTTCGCGCTTCGGGTGGCGTTGGAGCTGTTCGGCGACGGCACCATCGACAACCTGACCGTGGTCACCCCGACCGAGCATCTGAAGACGCAGTGGGCGCAGGCCGCCGCCCGGGTCGGGATCGACCTCGACGCCGGGTTCCGCAACGCCGACGTCCACACGTCGAGCGACTTCCACGGCACCGTAGTCACGTATGCGCAGGTGGGGGTCGCTCCCGCGGTACACAAGCGGCGGACCGTCACCCGAAGAACCCTCGTGGTGCTCGACGAGATCCACCACGCCGGCGACTCGAAGTCCTGGGGCGACGGGGTGAAGTCGGCGTTCGAGCCCGCCGTCCGGCGCCTGATGCTCACGGGGACGCCGTTCCGGTCCGACGAGAACCCGATCCCGTTCGTCGAGTACGAGCGCGGGCCCGACGGCATCCAGCGCTCACGCTCCGACACCGTCTACGGATACTCCGAGGCCCTGCGCGACGGGGTCGTGCGGCCGGTGATCTTCCTGGCGTACTCCGGCGAGACGCGCTGGCGCACCTCCGCCGGTGATGAGCTGTCCGCCCGGCTCGGCGAGCCGATGACGCAGGATCTCATCGCCCAGGCCTGGCGCACCGCCCTGGACCCGAAGGGCGACTGGATGCCGCAGGTGCTGCGGGCCGCCGACGCGCGCCTCGAGCGGCTCCGCTCCGGGGGCATGCCCGACGCCGCCGGCCTGGTCATCGCCAGCGACCAGCAGAACGCGCGCGCGTACGCCAAGGCGCTCGGCGAGATCACCGGCGAGAAGGCCGTCGTCGTGCTCTCCGACGACGTGGGCGCGTCGGGCCGCATCGCCGCGTTCTCCGCGTCGAAGGACAAGTGGATGGTCGCGGTGCGCATGGTGTCCGAGGGCGTGGACATCCCGCGGCTCGCCGTCGGCGTGTACGCCACCAGCGCCTCCACCCCGCTGTTCTTCGCCCAGGCCATCGGCCGGTTCGTGCGCGCCCGCCGCACCGGCGAGACGGCCACCGTCTTCGTGCCGAGCGTCCCGCACCTGCTGGAGCTGGCCAGCGAGATGGAGGCCCAGCGCAACCACGTCCTCGGCGAGCCCAAGACCAAGGAGGGCTACGACGACGACGAGCTGGACCGGGCCAACCGCGAGGAGAAGGCCGGCGGCGAGCTCGAGGGCGCCTTCGAGGCCCTGGGTGCGACCGCCGAGCTGGACCAGGTCATCTTCGACGGCGCCACGTTCGGCCTGCCGGCGGCGACGGGGACGGCCGAGGAGGAGGAGTACCTCGGGCTGCCCGGCCTGCTCACCCCCGACCAGGTCACGGCGCTGCTGAACAAGCGCCAGTCGGAGCAGATGGCCGCCGAGAAGCGCCGCGGGGTCGCCGTGCCCGCGGCCGCCGCCGCGCCGGAGATCCCGCCCCAGCCGCGGACCGCGGGGGAGCGGCGCATCGTCCTGCGCCGGCAGCTCAACACCCTCGTGGCGGCCCACCACCACCGCACCGGCCTGCCGCACGGCAAGATCCACGCGGAGCTGCGCCGGCTGTGCGGGGGGCCGCCGAGCGCACAGGCGACGATCGAGCAGCTGGAGGAGCGGATCGCCACCATCCAGACGCTCTGACGCGCCCTGGCCGGTGGTTACACCGCACAAAAAAAGACCGCAGGGGACCCCGGAGGGCCGCCCTGCGGTCGGCGTATTGGTCTCAGCCGGTCGAGAGTTCGGTGCCGCGCCACGAGAAGTCCGGGGCCACGGCGTACTCGACAGCGATCTTGACCAGCTGGTCAGCGTACTTGTTGGCGTGATGTCCACAGAAGATCAGGTCGCCACCTTCGGCGAGCCGAACTCGAAGTTTCCCTGCCGCGTTGCAGCGGTCGCACCGTTCCTCGGCGGCGGGGGGCGCTGCCGTCTCCGGCGGCGGCGTGAGGGTCGGGGTCATCGCCTTCCTCCTCTGATCGTCACCGACGAACGCTTCCTTGCGTCGTTCACAGATGGTTCAACACCGTGTTGCCCGACATCGTTCCCGCCTAGTGTGCGCGTCCGATGTCACATTTACGTTGTACCCGACGGGCGCTCGTCCCGGTTCGAACCGAATACCCGCTACGTGCTTCCTATCGCGCCGAGCTTGCGATCACAAGTGGGTTGGCGCGCCGCCACGGGTCTGTAGTGCCCCCGGTGACCCGAAACACACCCGGGCCGCCCCAAAGGGGCGGCCCGGGTTCGCGCAGAGCGAAAAACGATCGTTCAGTCCAGGTAGTCGCGCAGCACCTGGGAACGTGACGGGTGGCGCAGCTTCGACATCGTCTTCGACTCGATCTGGCGGATGCGCTCGCGGGTCACGCCGTACACCTGGCCGATCTCGTCCAGCGTACGCGGCTGGCCGTCGGTGAGGCCGAAACGCAGCCGCACCACGCCCGCCTCGCGCTCCGAGAGCGTCTGCAGCACCTGCTGGAGCTGGTCCTGCAGGAGCGAGAAGGAGACCGCGTCGACGGCCACGACCGCCTCGGAGTCCTCGATGAAGTCGCCGAGCTGGCTGTCGCCCTCGTCGCCGATGGTCTGGTCGAGGGAGATGGGCTCACGCGCGTACTGCTGGATCTCCAGCACCTTCTCCGGCGTGATGTCCATCTCCTTGGCCAGCTCCTCCGGGGTGGGCTCGCGGCCCAGGTCCTGGAGCAGCTCGCGCTGGATGCGGCCGAGCTTGTTGATGACCTCGACCATGTGCACCGGGATGCGGATGGTGCGGGCCTGGTCGGCCATGGCGCGGGTGATGGCCTGGCGGATCCACCAGGTGGCGTAGGTGGAGAACTTGTAGCCCTTGGTGTAGTCGAACTTCTCGACGGCGCGGATGAGGCCGAGGTTGCCTTCCTGGATGAGGTCGAGGAAGGCCATGCCGCGTCCGGTGTACCGCTTGGCGAGCGACACCACCAGACGAAGGTTGGCCTCGAGCAGGTGGTTCTTGGCCCGCTCGCCGTCGCGCGAGATCCACAGGAAGTCGCGGCGACCCGGCATCTGCATGGGTTCGCCGGCGTCCTCGGCCGCGCGCAGCCGCTCGGCCGCGTAGAGCCCGGCCTCGATGCGCTTGGCCAGCTCCACCTCCTGCTCGGCGTTGAGCAGCGGGACCTTGCCGATCTGCTTGAGATAGGCGCGGACCGAGTCGGCCGAGGCGGTGAGCTCGGCGTCGCGCCGGGCCTGCTTGAGCGCCTCGGACTCGTCGTCGTCCCACGCGAAGTCGTCGTCGGTGGCCGTGGCCTCCGCGTCGGCCTCGGCGGCCTGGGTCGCCTCGACCGGCTCGTCGACCACGACGTCCTCGATCTCGGCGGCCAGGGCGGCGTCGTCGATCTCCTCGAGCTCCGGCTCCTCGCCCGGCGTGCCGGTCGGGTTGGCCGGATCGGCCGCCTCGCCCGGCGATGCCTTCTTGGCGGTGGCCGGGGCCGCCTTCGTCGCCGGCGCGGCCTTCTTCGCCGCCTTCTTGGCCGGCGCGGCCTTCTTCGCCGGTGCCCCGGCCGGAGCCGAGGCGGCGGGCGCGGCGGCAGCCGCGACGGATGCGGTGGGCGCCAATGGCGCGGCCTTCTTCACAGGGACCTTCTTCGCCGCCGCCGGGTCCGGAACGGACTCGACGGCTGTCAGCGGCTTGGCAGCGGGTGCCTTGCGGGCCGGGGCGGCCTTGGCGGTGGCCGCCTTGGACGCGGGAGTGGCTGAGCGTGCGGCGGCGACCCTGCGACGGCTGTTGGCGGAGTCGTCGACCACGACGGTCACGCCCGCCTCGGCCAGGCTCCTGAGCAGCTTCTTGGCGTGCGCCGGAGTTACGTCTGCGGTGTCGACCGCCTGCGCGACCTCCGCCGACGTCAAGTGACCGCCATTGGCGGCGGCACGCGCGATCAGCGTGTCGGCGAGGGAACGTACGTCAACGCTGGGCTGGTGAGCTGCTGTCACGAACGACCTTCCGGTGCGATGAGCGAGCGACGGCCGATGCGGCCGGGTTCGCGCACGGCGCGGCCGTGCTGAGTGGCCGGGTTGCTTGTCTGGTGGCGCCCGTGTGCGCCGTGACTCCGGGCGGATTCACGAACGACAGCGGGCAGCGCGTGAATTGTAACGCTCCCTCGCCCCAACATCCCCTCTTGAGGGGGCTGTACGCGCGTCTTGTGACCGAACGGATGGGCTGTGAGGGACTTTCCCGGGCTTTGCCAGGATGGTGACCATGGACAACCCGGCCGAACTGCTGGCCCTTGCCGTCTCCGTCGCCCGCTCCGCGAGCGACCTGGCCAACCGCATGCGAGCCGCGGGCGTGGACGCCGTGGCGACCAAGTCGACCGCGACCGACGTGGTCACCGCCGCGGACCGCGCCGTCGAACAGCTCGTCCGCGACGAGCTGCACAAGTCGCGCCCGGGCGACGCGGTGCTGGGGGAGGAGTACGGCGGCGGGCAGGACCAGACCGCCGTGCGCTGGATCCTCGACCCGATCGACGGGACCGTGAACTACCTCTACGACCTGCCGCAGTACGCGGTGTCGCTGGCCGCCGAGGTCGACGGGGTGGTCGTGGCCGGGGTGGTGCGCAACGCCGCCACCGGCCGCGAGTGGACCGCGACCCGGGGCGGGGGCGCCTTCTGCGGGCCGCGGCGCCTGCGGGCCTCCACCGAGACCGACCTGGGCCAGGCCCTCGTCGGCACCGGCTTCGGCTACGCGGCCGAGCGCCGGCGGCACCAGGCGCGCGTGCTCGGCGGCCTGATCGGGCACATCCGCGACATCCGCCGCCTGGGCGCCGCCTCGATCGACCTGTGCCTGGTCGCCGAGGGGACCCTGGACGCGTACTACGAGAAGGGTCTCAACCCCTGGGACCACGCGGCCGGCGGCCTGGTCGCGGCCGAGGCGGGCGCACTGGTGACCGGCCTGGACGGCAACCCGCCGGGCCTGGACATGGTGGTGGCCGCCCCGCCGTCCCTCCATCAGCCGCTGCACGACCTGCTCAGCAAGCTGGACGCCGCGGGGGGCCCCTGACCGGCCGCTAGCTCTCATCCTTGGCGCAGGTGCCCGCCGGCAGCTCCGGGTTGCCCAGCGCCGCGATCGCCTGGTTCACCTCGGTCGTCGTCGGCAGCTGCCGGAACTTGCCGCCGAGGATGATCTCCACCTTGTCGTCCTGGCGGGCCTTGTCGAACTCGGGCCGGGCCTGGTCCAGGAAGTACGCCCGCACGAGCCACGCCGCGCCCACCGTCGCCGGGCCGTAGCGGATGACCGCGACCACGTCGTTGGCCTTGTTCACCGGCGGGTTCGGCGCGGCGGTGACCACCTTCGCCTCCTTGAACCGGCGGCTGAGGAAGTCGTTGGCGACCTCGGAGGCCGCCCCCGAGCGGTTGGTGGCGTTGAAGATCGTGACCTTGACCTGCTCCTGGGTGGGCAGCTTCGCGTCGGCCATCACCGAGCCCTCGGCGCACTTCTTGGCCTCGGCGGCCGGGCCGCCCTGGTGGTCCTTGACCACGGCGACGATCACGAACACCGCCGCGGCGACGATGAGGACGCCGACCACCGCGAGTGCTCTCACCCGCGCAAAACTCATGGCTGCTCCCCGCGCCGCTCCGTGCTGTCACCAGAGAAGACGCTCTGGCTGCCGGAGAGGTTAGCGCCTGCGCCGCAGAAGTGCTGAAGTCCCCACCGGACATACCGCAAAGTTCCTACTCCCCGTTGCGGTACGACTGCCCACGGAGATCGCGGCCGGAAGGTATCGTTCCATCGCCGCTGGGCGGGTTCGGCGCGCGCGTTCTACCCGCGGCAGGGCATGATCGTGGTGTCGCCTCGGTCACAGTGGGAACAACTTTCCGCGTGCGGGCGTACAACAAACGGTCGGGGGCGGTAAGGTACGCCGCCTTTGGACGTTGAAGATGACAATGCTTCGGGCGCCCAACCAACCCGGCGACATGAAATTGGGAGTGTGAACACCGATGGCCACCGACTACGACGCGCCACGTCGCGACGAGGTCGACCTCGGGGAGGACAGCCTCGAGGAGCTCAAGTCCCGTCGCACGGACGCGCAATCCGCGACCGTGGACGTCGACGAGTCCGACGTATCCGAGAACTTCGAGCTGCCGGGTGCCGACCTCGCCGACGAGGACATGACGGTGAAGGTCCTGCCGATGCAGACCGACGAGTTCCGTTGTTCGCGGTGCTTCCTGGTGCACCACCGCAGCCAGCTCGCGGTGGAGCGCAATGGGGAGCTGATCTGCCGCGAGTGTGCGTGAGTGTCGTCACGCATGCCCGTGAGGTGAAAAGGGCATGAAAATGGTGGCTCCGCGCGAGGTGAGTTGATCACGCGGGACTGGCGCCAGCGTGTTTCAGTAATGGCAGCGGCGACCCACTCCACGGAGGTTCACCATGGTCCAGCAGCCGGTGCCCGCCGACGAGGCGGCCGAGAACGCTCCCGTCCAGCCGGAAGGGCAGGCCGGGCCAGGATCACTGGCCGGCCCGGCGGACGAGGCGGAACTCTCGCGGGCCGTGGTCGCGCTGACCGGTGACGACGTGCCGGCGCAGGACCGGCGGCGCATGCTCGGGCGCCTGGTGCGCCTCGAGATCGGCGAGCGCGGCGTGAAGGACCTGTTCCGGCCGCGCAAGGCGATCGGCTGGGTCACCGACTCGGTGACCAGCGTCGCGCCGCACATTCCGGTGCGCGATCTGGACACCCTGCGCGCGCACTACCCCGGCCTGGACGCCGACGCGCTGGCCGAGCGGCTCATCCGCAACGCCGCGCGCGTCACGGCCGGCATCGGCGCGGCCGGCGGCGGCGTCGCCGCGGTCGAGTGGGTCGCGACCCCGACCCTGCTGTCCGCGCCCGTCCTGCTGGCGGCCGAGACGGTCGCGGTGGTCGCGGTGGAGATGAAGCTGATCGGGGAGCTGCACGCGGTGTACGGCCGCCCGATCCCCGGCACGGGCGGGCAGCGCGCGCTCGCGCTGATCCAGGCCTGGGCCGAGCGGCGGGGCATCAACCCGCTGCGCGTCGGCGGCAGCGTCGCCGCGGCGATGGGCACCGCGCTGCGCAAGGAGCTGCGGGACCGCCTCCTGAAGCGCTTCGGGCGCAACCTGAGCACCTTGGGGCCGTTCCTGACCGGCGCGGCCGTCGGCGGCTTCCTGAACCGGCGGGCCACCCTCGGCCTGGGGGGCGACATCCGCAAGGACCTCAAGAGCACCGGGCCCGACGGTCAGCGCGTGATCGAGGCCTGAGCCGCCTCGCGGATCGCCGCGGCCAGAGCGTCCGGGTGGCGGGTGCTGATCAGCCAGTACGGCGTCGGGTCGGCCGAGTCGCGCACCTCGACCCGCACGGCCGGGCCGATCCAGGGGCGCTGGATGACGAACGCCTCGGGGTCCGCGTACGGGCCCAGCAGGTCGTGCTTGTCGGCCTGGGGGAGCGGGGTCACCTCACCGACGTACCGCAGCGGGATGTACGCGTCGTCGACCCGCAACTCCCCGTTGGACACCTCGATGCGGATTCGGCCCAGCCGCCAGAGCCCGGCGACGGTCAGCGGCAGCAGCACCAGGTAGGCGACCCACGTCGCCGCGCCCGGGGCGCCCAGCTTGACCTCGGCGGCGAGTGCGCCGGCGACGGCCACGGCGGGCAGCCACAGCCACCACGAGAGGCTGAGCCGTTCGCGGTACGGGTTCGGCGATGCCACGTAGGCGAGGGTACGTGAACGGGCCGGAACTCGACCCGGCAGGATGGAGGCATGGGGATGGACGTGCTCGTGCGGCGGCTCGACCCGGAACTGCCGCTGCCCGCCTACGCGCACCCGGGTGACGCCGGCGCCGACCTCTACGCGGCGCAGGACGTCGAGCTGGGGCCGGGCGAGCGGGCCCTGGTGCGGACCGGGATCGCGATCGCGCTGCCGGAGGGGTACGTCGGCCTGGTGCACCCGCGCTCCGGCCTCGCCGCGAAGATGGGCGTGACGATCGTCAACGCCCCGGGCACCGTCGACTCGGGCTACCGGGGCGAAATCCTGGTGAACCTCATCAATCACGATCGAGTGATACCGGCGAAGATATCCCGTGGTGACCGAATTGCCCAGCTTGTGATTCAGCGCGTGGAGCGGGCACACTTCCACGCGGTCGACGACCTTCCCGATACTGTGCGCGGGGCTGGTGGCCATGGGTCCACCGGCGGGCATGCCGGGCTCGCCCCGGCAGCGAACTTGGAGGCAGAGCAGTGATCTTCTCGCGCAACCGCGGGAGCGGCCGGCACGCCAAGTCGGACCCGCGCGGATCGGCGGGCCGGGAGACGTTCGACCGCGACATCGACGAGCTGGACGACGACGTGGACGCTGCGGACGGCGGCGGGGCGCGCAGCGGCAAGTCCAACCGGGCCGACGGGCCGTACGACGTCAGCGAGGCCCCCGAGGGCATCGCCCAGCTCGACCTCGGCGCGCTCAAGGTGCCCGCGGTGGAGAACGTCGAGGTGCGGGTCCAGGCCGACAACGACGGCAAGATCCAGCAGATCGTCCTCGTCTTCGAGGAGAGCGCGCTGCAGCTCGGCGTGTTCGCGGCCCCGCGCAGCGAGGGCATCTGGGACGAGGTCCGCGCCGAGATCCGCAAGCAGCTGTTCACCGACGGCGTCGCGGCCGAGGAGGCCGAGGGCGACTACGGCACCGAGCTGCGCGCCCGGGTGCGCACGCCCGAGGGGCTTACCGACATCCGCTTCGTCGGCGTCGACGGGCCGCGCTGGCTCGTGCGCGCCGTCTTCCAGGGGCCGGCCGCGATCGACCCGGAGGCCGCCCCGCCGCTGCTGGAGTGCCTGCGCAACCTGGTCGTCGACCGCGGCCACGAGGCCATGCCGGTGCGCGAGCCGCTCCCGCTGCACCTGCCCAAGGAGGTCACCGACGCCGGTGGCGATGCCGCGGACGGGGACGGGGAGCCGGCGGCCGCCGGGGCGAACGGGACGGACGGTGCCGACGAGCCCCGCCGCCGGCCGTCGCCGCGACCCCGCCGCAAGTAGCGCAGAGCGCCGTACGGCGAAGCGCCGTGAGTACAGCGAAGCAAAGCCCCGAGCAACCCGGCCCCGGTGTCGAAAGCCGTCACCGGGGCCACCTCGCAAGCTGCGAAAAAGCGCGTACCGTTTTGACAAGGGTGTCATGACAGCCGAGCAGGAGGGTGGCACCGTCATTATGGCCACGGACAGTGAGAGCGCAGTCGGGGAACGGGGCCTGCGCAAGTTTCTTCGCCGGCTGACCGCGAGCGACGCCGAGCTCGACGCGGAGGAACTGCAGCGCGACGCGAAGCAGTGCGGGAGCATGGCCGCGCTGGCCTGCCAGCGGGGTCAGATCGTGCGGCTCAAAGGACGGCTGCGCACGGTGGTGTACACCCCGCGCACCAACCTGCCGACGCTCGAGGCCGAGCTGTTCGACGGCAGTGACCTGGTCACCCTCGTATGGTTGGGGCGGCGGCACATCGCAGGGATCGAGCCGGGTCGAGCGATCACGGCGAAGGGGCGCATCGCCCTGCGGGAGGGTCGTAAGGTGCTCTACAACCCGTACTACGAGCTCGACACACCACGATGAGGGCGGATGCAGCCAGGAAACCCAGGTAGCCGGACCAGTCCTGCCGCCGAGCCGGACACGGAAGAGGAAGAACCGCTTCCCCCGTTCTCGGTCCAGATGGCGCAGCAGCTCGGCGGGGTGCGCGGGCTCGTCGAGTCGAGCATCCCGATCACGCTGTTCATCGTGGTCAACTTCCTGGGCGACCACTTCAAGTGGTGGTCGCTGCAGACCTCGCTCGTCGTCGCGGTCGGGGCCGCGCTGTCGCTGGCGGTGTACCGCCTCGCGCGCCGGGAGTCGATCCGGCACGCGCTCAACGGCGTCTTCGGCATCGCGCTGGGGGCCTACATCGCCTGGAAGAGCGGCGACGCCAAGGACGTGTACCTGCCCGGCATGCTGATCACCGTCGGCTACGTGGCCGGCATGCTGATCTCGGTCGCCATCGGCCGGCCGCTGGTCGGCTGGCTGTGGGCGGTGACCCTCGACGGTGGTACGACGCGCTGGTACGACAACGTGCGGCTGCGACGGGCCTTCATGTGGCTGACGGTGCTGTGGGCGGTCGTCTACGCGCTCAAGCTCGGGGTCCAGATCCTCATCTACCGCGACAACAGCGCCGACTCCGACGACCTGCTCGGGATCGCGCGCCTGGCGCTCGGGTGGCCGCCCTACGCGCTGCTGGCCGCCCTGACCGTCTGGCGGGCCCGGCGCATCCTCCGGGAAGAGCCCGAGGTCGCGCCGGACGCCGAGCCGGCTTAGAGGGCCTTTCCGCGGGTCTTCTCGACGCTGTCCTCGCCGAGGATCACGGCGCGGACCGTGTCCTCCATCTCCGACGTGACGACGAACACCAGCTCGTCGCCCGCCTCCAGCGGGTCATCGGGGGTCGGCACCAGCACGCGGCGGCCGCGCAGGACCGCCACCAGGGCCGAGTCGTGCGGCAGCGGGACGTCGCGCACCGGGTGACCGACGTACGGCGCGGTCTCCGGCAGCGTGATCTCGACCAGGTTGGCCTCGGACTGCCGGAACGTCATCAGGCGGACCAGGTCGCCGACCGACACCGCCTCCTCGACCAGGGCCGCCATGAGCCGGGGCTTGCTGACCGAGACGTCCACGCCCCACTGCTCGTTGAACAGCCACTCGTTCTCGGCGCGGTTGATGCGGGCCACCACCCGCGGTACCGCGAACTCGGTCTTGGCCAGCAGCGACACGACCAGGTTGACCTTGTCGTCGCCGGTGGCCGCGACCACGACGTCGCAGGAGGACAGGTCGGCCTCCTGCAGGCTCGACAGCTCGCAGGCGTCGGCCAGGATCCACTCGGCGGACGGCACCCGCTCGGGGCGCACCATCCGCGGGACGCGCTCGATGAGCATGACCTGGTGGCCGTTGTCGACGAGCTCCTTGGCGATGGAGCGGCCCACGTTGCCGGCCCCGGCGATCGCGATGCGCATGGTCAGTGTCCCCCTTCGGGCGCCGAACCGGTGATCTTTGTCACGGAGCCGGCCAACTCGTCGGTCAGCAGCATGAAGGCCAGGTCGCCGTCCTGGATCACGGTCGACTCGGTCGGCAGCATCGCCAGGCCGAAGCGCATCAGGTACGCCAGCCGGGCGCCGCTGCGCGCCTCCAGCTGGCCCACGGTGTGGCCGATCCAGTCCGGGTGCATCGGCACCTCGACGATCGACACGGTGCTCGTCGGGTCGCGCCAGATCTCGACGTTGCCCTCGGGCACCAGCTGGCGCAGCATCCGGTCGGCGGTCCAGCGCACAGTCGCCACGGTCGGTATGCCGAGGCGCTCGTAGACCTCCGCGCGCTTCGGGTCGTAGATGCGGGCCACGACCCGGTCCACGCCGAAGGTCTCCCGGGCCACCCGGGCCGAGATGATGTTCGAGTTGTCGCCCGAGGACACCGCCGCGAACGCGTCGGCCCGCTCGATGCCCGCCTGCAGCAGCACGTCGCGGTCGTAGCCGACCCCGTTCACCGTGGTGCCGTGGAACTCCCCGCCGAGCCGGCGGAACGCGTCCGCGTCGACGTCGATCACCGCGACCGTGTGTCCGCGCTGTTCGAGACTCTGCGCCAGCGTGGACCCCACGCGGCCGCAGCCCATGATCACGACGTGCACGTCCCCGCCTCCGGTGTCCTGAAGCACTCAGACACGAGGATGTCATGCGCGGCCCCGACCGGTGCACCGGGAGCCGGACCGACCCGTACGCTTAGGCGTCGTGGCCAGTCCCACCTCCCTGATGAAGCGGCTGCTCCTAGGCCGACCGTTCCGTTCGGACCGGCTGAAACACACCCTGCTGCCCAAGCGCATCGCGCTGCCGGTGTTCGCCTCCGATGCGCTGTCGTCGGTCGCGTACGCCCCCGACGAGATCCTCCTGACGCTGTCGATCGCGGGCGTTTCGGCCCTCACGATCTCGCCCTGGATCGGTCTCGCGGTGGCCGTGGTGATGCTCACAGTCGTCGCGAGCTACCGGCAGAACGTCCACGCGTACCCGTCCGGCGGCGGCGACTACGAGGTGGCCTCGGTCAACCTGGGCCCGCGCTTCGGCGTGGCGGTGGCCAGCGCCCTGCTTGTCGACTACGTGCTCACCGTGGCCGTGTCGACCGCGTCCGGCGTGGCCAACCTCGGCTCCGTCGTGCCCTGGGTGGCCACCCACAAGGTCGCCATCTCGATCATCGCCATCGCCGTGCTCACCGCCATGAACCTGCGCGGCATCCGGGAGTCCGGGGGCGCGTTCGCGGTCCCGACCTACGGGTTCATGATCGTCATGATCGGGATGGTCCTCACCGGTTTCTTCAAGATCTTCGTGCTCGGCCAGGACCTGCGGGCGCCCAGCGCCGACCTGGTCATCCACGCCGAGCACACCAACATGACCGGCGCGGCCATGGCCTTCCTGCTGCTGCGAACATTCTCGTCCGGCTGTGCGGCGCTCACCGGCGTCGAGGCCATCTCCAACGGCGTGCCCGCGTTCAAGGAGCCCAAGAGCAAGAATGCGGCGACCACGCTGCTGCTGCTCGGCACGATCTCGATCACCATGCTGCTCGGCATCATCCTGCTGGCCAACCGGACCGGCCTGAAGTTCGTCGAGGACCCGAGCCAGATCGAGAGCGGCCCGGCCAACTACGTGCAGAAGACGGTGACGACCCAGCTCGGGCAGACGGTGTTCGGGGCCGGGTCGGTCCTGCTGTACGTCGTGGCGGTCATCACGGCGCTGATCCTGTTCCTCGCGGCGAACACCGCCTTCAACGGCTTCCCGGTGCTCGGCTCGATCCTCGCGCAGGACCGGTACCTGCCGCGCCAGCTGCACACCCGCGGCGACCGGCTCGCCTTCTCCAACGGGATCATCCTGCTCGCCCTGGCCGCGATGGTGCTCATCGTCGGATTCAACGGCGAGGTGACACGGCTGATCCAGCTGTACATCGTGGGCGTCTTCGTGTCCTTCACGCTCTCCCAGGCCGGCATGATCCGGCACTGGAACCGGCTGCTGCGCACGGTGCGTGACAAGCAGGCCCGCATCCGGATGATCCGGTCACGCACGATCAACATGGTCGGCCTGACCCTCACCGGCGCCGTGCTCATCGTGGTGCTCATCACGAAGTTCCTGCTCGGGGCGTACATCGCGATCATCGCGATGATCGTCATCTACTTCCTCATGGTCGGCATCAAGAAGCACTACGACACCGTCGCGCGGGAGCTGACGCCCTCGGAGGACCGGCCCGTGCTGCCGGCGCGCAACCACGCCGTCGTGCTCGTCTCCAAGGTGCACCGGCCGACCCTGCGTGCCGTGGCCTACGCGCAGGCGACGCGGCCGGACTCGCTGACCGCGCTCACCGTGAACGTGGACGACCACGACACGCGGGCGCTGCAGGAGGAGTGGGAGCGCCGGGGGATTCCCGCGCCGCTGACCGTGGTCGACAGCCCGTACCGGGAGATCAACCGGCCGATCCTCGACTTCGTGCGCAGCAAGCGGCGGGACTCGCCGCGCGACGTGGTGACGGTGTTCATTCCCGAGTACGTGGTCGGGAAGTGGTGGGAGCACCTGCTGCACAACCAGAGCGCGCTGCGGCTCAAGGGCCGGCTGCTGTTCGAGCCCGGCGTGATGGTCACGTCGGTGCCCTGGCAGCTCAGCTCGATCGGCGACGTCGACATCGACCGGCTCGACGCGACGCTCAGCCGCGGGCCGAAGCGGGGGCCGCGCTCCGCGGCGTCGCCCGACTCGTGACCCCGGAACTGCTCGAGGTCGAGGTCGGGCCGGTCGCGCACGGCGGCTTCTGCGTGGCGCGGCACGAGGGCCAGGCGGTCTTCGTGCGCCACGCCCTGCCCGGGGAGCGCGTCCGCGCGCTGGTCACCGAGCGCCGCAAGGGTTTCCTGCGCGCGGACGCGGTGGAGGTGCTGCTCCCGTCGCCGGACCGGGTGATCGCGCCGTGCCCCTTCGCCGGCCCGGGCGCCTGCGGCGGGTGCGACTGGCAGCACGCGTCGTGGGACGCCCAGCGGGAGCTGAAGTCGCAGGTCCTCCGCGAGCAGTTGGCCCGGCTGGGCGGCATTTCCGATTTAAACGATTTGTCGGTACTCGTGGAGCCGCTGCCGGGCGGCCCGCTCTCCTGGCGCACGCGGGTGCAGTACGCCGTCGACGCGGAGGGCCGGCCGGGCCTGCACCGCCACCGCTCCTCGGACGTGATCCCGGTCGACCGGTGCCGCATCGCCCACCCCGCGATCCAGGCCCTGCCGATCCTGGACCGGGCCTGGCCGCCGGGCTCGACCGTCGAGGCGACGGCGTCGTCGGCCGGCGACACCGCGGTGCTGACCCGCGCCGCCCGCACCGGCCCGCCGACCGGCCCCGTGCCGCCGATCCGCGAGCGCGCGGCCGGCCACGAGTGGCACCTGGACGCGGGCGGCTTCTGGCAGGTGCACCCGCACGCCGTCGAGGCGTTCACCGGCGCCGTCCTGGCCCAGCTCGCGCCCGAGCCGGCCGAGCGCGCGTGGGACCTCTACGGCGGCGCCGGCGTGTTCGCGGCCGCGCTGGCCCCGCACTGCGGCCCCGTGACCGTGGTCGAGGCCGACCGCCGCGCGGTGGCGGCCGGCCGCCGGGCCCTGCGCGACCTGACGAACATCACCTTCGCCCGCGGCGATGTGGCCCAGGTGCTGGCCAACCCCCGCTGGCGGCGGGTCGACCTCGTGGTGCTGGACCCGCCGCGCTCGGGCGCCGGCCGCGCCGTGGTCGAGGCGATCGCCGCGCGGGGGCCGCGGGCCGTGTCGTACGTGGCCTGCGACCCGGCCGCGTTCGCCCGCGACGTGCGCACGTTCGGCGAGCTCGGGTACGACCTCACGGGCCTCCGGGCGTTCGACAGCTTCCCGATGACCCAGCACTTCGAGACCGTCGGGCTCCTGACGCCCCGTTAGCGGCGGCGCAGGGTGCGGGCGTAGTCCTGGAACCGCGCCTTGGCGATGACCTTGCGGTCGGGGGAGCGGAAGACGATGCCCTCCGCGCGGCCGCGCGCGCCGTCCAGGGCCACCAGGGTCTCCGGCAGGCGCTCGGTCAGCAGCGCCTGCATGCCGGCGATCGACTCGGGCAGCGAGTCGGTGCGGAACAGGCGCGGCGTGAGCGACAGCCCCGCGGCCGGCGCCAGCTCGGCCAGCCCCTCCTCGGTCGCGAAGGGCTGGCCGCCCGACTCCCGCCACGCCGAGATCGCGGGCTGCGGCCACGTCAGCGCCGTCGCCCAGTCGTCGAGCAGCATCACGTCGAAGAGGCGCCAGCCGAAACGGGTCGCGTCGGTGGTGTACTGCTTCGCCGCGCCGCCGACCTTGCCGCCGTAGAGCTCCAGGTAGTACACCCGCAGCGATCCCGGCGCGGCCAGGCGGTCCGCCACCGGGCGCAGCTGCTCCACGATGCCCAGGGCCGGGTTGGCGATGAGGTCGCCGCGCGCGTGGAGCAGCTCCTCGCGGGAGCCGATGACGTAGCTGCCGTCGGGCAGCAGGACGATGCGGCTGTTGGTGCCGTCGACCTTCTCGGTGGCGATGACGTCGCCGGGGAACGCCGTCGGGGACTCCAGCAGGCCGCCGTTGCGCGGGTCGAGCTCGTGGTAGGTCGGGATCGACGGGTACTTCGTCAGCGAGTTCAGCGCCCGGAGATCCGCCGCGCGCAGGTCGAAGCGAGTCATCGGGCCAGGATGAGGCATCGATAAACGCTGGAGCACCCGGTTTTCGGCGGCCTAGCGTCCGCGGCATGGCAAAGCTCAATGTGCGAGCGCGCCGCACCTACGAGGGCGGCGCCGGATATGCCCGCGACCTCCGGTCGGAGCTGTTCCTGCTGGCCGTGACCAACATGGTCGGCGAGCAGACGTTCTACGAGGCGGCCGCGGAGCGCGACGAGCGCTACTCGCGCCTGGTGCGCGCGGCCGCGGTCGCCGACCCGGCGTGGACGGAGCGGTTCCTGATGTGGCTGCGCACGGGCGCGAACATGCGCACGGCGGCGATCGTCGGGGCGGCCGAGTTCGTGTACGGCCGGCTCGAGGCCGCGGCGGCGGCCCGGGGCGGGGACGGCCGGCCCGAGGCCGCGGCGGCGGCTGGGGGCGGGAACCGCCGGCCCGAGGCCGCGGCGGCGAGCGGGGGCGAGAACCGCCGCGTCGTCGCCGGCGTGCTGCAGCGGGCCGACGAGCCGGGGGAGCTGCTGGCGTACTGGATGTCGCGGTACGGCCGCGCCGTGCCCAAGCCCGTCAAGCGCGGCATCGCCGACGCCGTTCAGCGGCTCTACACCGAGCGGAACCTGCTCAAGTACGACACCGCGAGCCACGCCTTCCGCTTCGGCGACGTCATCGAGCTCACCCACCCGGCCCCGGCCGCGCCGTGGCAGGGCGACCTGTTCGCCTTCGCGCTCGGCCGTCGCCATGCCCGCGAGGACCTCACGGTGCCGGCGTCGCTGCCCGTCCTGGCCGCCAACGAGCGCCTGCGCGCGGACGCGGCCGCCGACCCGGGCGTGCTGCTGGACGCCGACCGCCTCCGGGCCGCGGGCATGACCTGGGAGGACGCGCTGTCGCTGAGCGGTGGCACGGGGCTGTCCAAGGCCGCGCTGTGGACCGCGCTGCTGCCGTCGATGGGGTACATGGCGCGGCTGCGCAACCTGCGCAACCTCGACCAGGCCGGCGTCGCCGACGACGTCGCGGCCGGGGTCGCGGCGCGCCTGGCCGACCCGGATGAGGTCGCGCGGTCGCGGCAGCTGCCGATGCGGTTCCTCTCGGCGTACCGGGCCGCGCCGTCGCTGCGCTGGTCGTGGGCGCTGGAGCGGGCGCTGACGCTGAGCCTGGCGAGCGTGCCCGCGCTGCCGGGCCGCACGCTGGTGCTCATCGACACGTCGGGCTCCATGCACGCCGGCTTCTCGCGCGACGGCACGCTGATGCGCTGGGACGCGGCGGTGGTCTTCGGTGTGGCGCTGGCGAGCCGGTGCGCGGACGCGGACGTGGTGTCGTTCTCGACGGGCTCGACGGTGTTCGCGCTGCGCCGGGGCGAGTCGGTGCTCAAGGCGATCGAGCGGTTCCGCGCCGAGGGGCATTTCCACGGCGGCGGTACCAACACCGCGACCGCGGCGCGCAAGCACTTCAAGGGCCATGACCGGGTGGTCATCCTGACGGACGACCAGGCCTCCTACGACGGGGCGGTGACGGATGCGGTACCCGCGAAGGTTCCGCTCTTCACCTGGAACCTGGCGGGCTACCGGCAGGGCCACACGCCCGCGGTCGCGAACCGCTGGACCTTCGGCGGGCTCACCGACGCGGGCTTCGGGATGATCCCGCTGCTGGAGGCCGGGCGCGACGGCACCTGGCCGTTCTGAGCCCGTAGACTCCCCCTGTCCGAAAGCGGCAGGGGGAGTCTCAGTTGGCAACGCAGACGCTGCGGGAGCGGCTATCCGGCGGGGCACCGCTGGTCGCGGTCAGCTTCGGCGACGACGACCCCGCGGGCGACGCCGCGCGCGCCCGCGAGCTCGGGGTCGACCTCGCCGAGCTGCGCATCGACTGGAACCGCAGCGTCGAGCCGGCCGACGTGCTGGCCGCGATCGCGCCCTTCCGGGCCGCGGGCCTGCGCATCCTGGCCACGATCCGCTCGAAGGCCGAGGGCGGCCGCTGGCCCGGCGACGAGGCGGCGCGGAGGCGGCTGTTCGAGGCGGTCCTGCCCGCGGTCGACGCGGTCGACGTCGAGCTGTCCTCGGCCGGGATCCTGCCCGGCGTGGTGGCCGCGGCGCGCGCGGCGGACCGGCTGGTCGTCGTGTCGTACCACGACTTCGACAAGACCCCCGACGAGGACTTCCTGCGCGGCACCGTCGAGGCCGCCCGGGCCGCCGGCGCCGACCTGGTGAAGATCAGCACCATGGCGCACGGCCCCGAGGATTTGCGCCGCCTGGCCGCTCTCCTGCTGCGGTACGACTCCATGGTCGTGATCGGCATGGGCGCGGAGGGCGCCGCGACGCGCGTGTTCTTCCCCGTGCTGGGCTCGCGGATCACCTACTCGGCCGATGGCGAGCGCCCCTCGGCCCCCGGCCAGCTGCCGTTCACGGAGACGGCCCGGCTGCTGGCGACGTTCTCGCCCGGCTACGCGACCGCGCGCGGGGCCGGCGCGTGACCGGGCCCGAGGCGCCCGAGCCAGGGGCGCATGAACGCGGCGCGTCCGAGCGTGGCGCGTCCGAGCCGCGCGGGTTCGAGTCCGACGCGTCCGAGCCCGACTACGACGCGCCGCGGCGTGATCCGCTGCGCGCGCTGCGCAAGACGATCGCGCAGACCGTCGTCGTGTTCACCATCCCGTTCGTGTTCGCGATCGGGCGGGCCGTGTTCGGGCTCGGCAAGCTCAAGGTCGACCGCAGCCCCGCGGCCTGGACGGTGTGGGGGATCGGGGTCGCGCTGATGGTCGCGGCCTCGGTGCTGGCGGTGCAGGCGCTGCGCGGCAAGGCGCCCGCGGCGCTGGGGGAGCGCGCCGCGTGGCTGGCCGGCGGCGTGTGGGTGCTCGGCCTCGTTTTCGCCTTCGTGTACTCGCAGATGGTGCCCGTCCCGACCCGCTGACCGAGGGGCGGGCAGCGGGAATGGCGGGCGGGCCCTATCTTCTGTGTCGTGCGGCAGCGCGCCGATCGCGATACGGAGGAGTCATGACCCAGCCCCCGACCACGCCGGGACCCGACGAGCCGGCGGGATACCCGTTGCGCCCGTCCGCGCCGGGCGGGCCCGCGGACGATCAGCCTCCGCCGCCGTACACCCCGCCGCCGGCCCAGCCGCCGTTCGGAGCCCAGCCGCCGTACGGAGCCCAGCCGCCGTACGAGGCCCAGCCGCCGTTCGGAGCCCAGCCGCCCTACGGGGCGCAGCCGCCGGCCGGGGATCAGTCGCCCTACGGAGGGCAGCCGCCCGCGGTGCCGCAGTACGGGGTGGACCCCACCTACGACCCGTCGCAGGCGTACGTGATCTACCAAGCGGCGCCCACGTTCGGCTACGGCGTGCCGGCCGCCGGGCAGCAGGCCGGCTTCGACCCGATGATCAGCCCGGACTACGGCGGCTGGTGGCAGCGCAGCCTCACGATCTTCAAGGGCGCCTGGAAGCAGCTGGCGGTCCTGCAGTTCATCGGGTTCGTCCTCACGCTTGCCGTGGTGATTCCCGAGGCGATCTGGTCGATCAAGGCCACCGCCGACGTGATCGACTCCGCCGACGCGAACGGCAACGCCTCGCTGACGCCCCTGATCGCCCCGTTTGCGCTGCTCTTCCTCGGTGCGGTCGTGGCCGGGATGGTCGGCTCCCTGATCAC
This sequence comes from Dactylosporangium sp. NPDC049140, assembly GCF_040648435.1. Taxonomy (NCBI): domain Bacteria; kingdom Bacillati; phylum Actinomycetota; class Actinomycetes; order Micromonosporales; family Micromonosporaceae; genus Dactylosporangium; species Dactylosporangium sp. NPDC049140. The sequence goes on from NZ_JBEZDS010000044.1 coordinate 22,548, forward strand.
GGTGGCCGGCAACCAGATCGCGGTGACGGTCGCCGCCGGGCTGCCGCCGCGGATCGGGCCCGCCCTCGCCGTGGCCGTGCGGCGGTTCCTGCCGCTGTGGGGCTGGCAGATCCTGTCCGCGCTCATGATGGCCGTCGGGCTGTGCCTGTGCGTGCTGCCGGGCATCTACCTGTACGCGGTGTTCCTCATCCTGCCGGCCGTGGTGACCTTCGAGCGCGGGTCGGGCGCGATCTCCCGCTGCTTCCAGCTGTTCCACCGCGACTTCGGCAGCGCCATCGCCCGGATCGCGAGCATCGTGGGCCTGACGGTGCTGGCCGGGATCGTGTCGTACTTCGTCGGCCGCATCATCGAGCTGGCCATGGGCGGCGTCCAGCAGGTCACGGTGGGTGATCGCACCGTCGGCAGCGCGGCGCTGACGTCGACGGTGATCGTCACGATCGCGGTGAGCCGGATCGTCACCACGCTGCTGGAGACGGGCATGAAGATGCTCACCGACGTGCTCACCGTGACCGCGTACGCCGACATGCGCGCCCGCAACGAGCCGCTCACGACCGCGCAGCTCGCGTCCGAGGCCGGCGTCGAGATGGCGCCCGCGTCTGAGTGGGTCGCGCCGCCCCCGGCGGCCGCCTGAGCCTCCGGGCCGGGAGCGCTTTTCCGGTACCGCCGAAATAGCCCTAATTGTCGGTTGATACGGCATGCATGGGAGTGAGCCGGAGGGGCCTGCTCGCCGCCGGGCTCGCGGCGCTGGCCCTGCCCGGGTGCGGCGGCGGCGGAGCGACGCAGGCGGCCCCGGACCGCAAGGTCGAGGTCTTCTCGTGGTGGGCCGGCCCGGGCGAGAAGGAGGGGCTGGAGGCCCTGGTCGCCGACTTCGCCCGGCACAACCCGGGCGTCGCCTTCGACAACGCTGCCGTGGCGGGCGGCGCCGGCACCATCGCGCGCACGGACGCCGACCGGTCGAAGTACACGGGCTACCTGGCGGCCGCGGTCGCCGAATGGGCCGACGCCGGCACCCGGGTGGTCGGCTCCCTACCCACGGGGTCGTCGCGAACACCGAGCGGAACGCCGCGATCGACACCGCGCTGGCCGCGTTCGTGCTGGACAAGGACGCCGCCAAGTTCGCCCGCGCGGTCGCGGCCGGGCACAACTGAGCCGGATGTGTGGAACCTGTCAAGATTCGATCGGCCAAGGTGCGCGGCTGCGCGGTCCCACTAGACTCGGCGGTCATGAGCAGCACAGAAGAGAACGAGGCCCCGTCCCTGCTGAGCTCGGTCCGGGCCCCGGGTGATCTTCGTAGCCTGACCGCCGAGCAGCTCGATGTGCTCGCCGCGGAGATCCGCGACTTCCTCATCGCGAAGGTCTCGCGCACCGGCGGTCATTTGGGCCCGAACCTCGGCGTCGTGGAGCTGACGCTGGCCCTGCACCGTGTCTTCGACTCGCCGAAGGACCGCATCCTGTTCGATACGGGCCACCAGGCGTACGTGCACAAGATCGTCACCGGCCGCCAGGACGGCTTCGACCTCCTGCGCCGCCGCGGCGGGCTCACGGGCTACCCGAGCCAGGCCGAGAGCGAGCACGACATCATCGAGAACTCGCACGCCTCGACCGCGCTGTCCTACGCCGACGGGCTCTCCAAGGCCTTCGCGCTGCGGGGCGAGCCGCGGCACGTGGTCGCTGTCGTCGGCGACGGCGCGCTCACCGGCGGCATGTGCTGGGAGGCGCTGAACAACATCGCGTCCGCCCGGAACCCGCTCGTGATCATCGTGAACGACAACGGCCGCTCGTACTCGCCGACGATCGGCGGGCTCGCCGACCACCTCTCGAACCTGCGGCTCAACCCCGGGTACGAGAAGGTGCTCGACCTCGTCAAGGACTCCCTCGGCCGCACCCCGCTCGTCGGGCCGCCGCTCTTCGAGGTGCTGCACGCGGTCAAGAAGGGCATCAAGGACGCCGTCGCGCCGCAGGCCATGTTCGAGGACCTCGGGATCAAGTACGTCGGCCCGGTCGACGGCCACGACCTCGAGGCCGTCGAGAAGGCGCTGCGCAAGGCCAAGAACTTCGGCGGCCCGGTCATCGTGCACGCCGTGACCCGCAAGGGCTTCGGGTACCGCCCGGCCATGGAGGACGAGGCCGACTGCCTGCACGGCCCCAGCAGCGCCTTCGACATCGAGACCGGCAAGCTGCTCGCCCCGGCCTCGCTCAAGTGGACCGGCGTCTTCGCCGACGAGCTGGTCGCGATCGCCGACGAGCGCGCGGACGTGGTCGGCATCACCGCCGCCATGGCCGAGCCGACCGGGATCGCCAAGCTGATGCGGAAGTACCCGGAGCGCGCCTACGACGTGGGCATCGCCGAGCAGCACGCGGCGACCTCGGCCGCCGGCCTGGCGATCGGCGGGCTGCACCCGGTCGTCGCCGTGTACGCCACGTTCCTCAACCGCGCCTTCGACCAGGTACTCCTGGACGTGGCGATGCACCGCCTGCCGGTCACGTTCGTGCTCGACCGCGCCGGCATCACCGGCCCCGACGGGCCGTCGCACTACGGCATCTGGGACATGTCGGTCTTCGGCGTGGTACCGGGCCTGCGCCTGGCGGCCCCGCGCGACGCGCAGACGGTCCGCGAGGAGCTGCGCGAGGCGGTCGGCATCGACGACGGCCCGACGGTGCTGCGCTTCCCGACCGGCTCCGTCCCGGCCGACCTTCCGGCCCTGCGCCGCGTGGGCGGCGTGGACGGCTTCGGCGGCGTGGACGTGCTGGCCGAGCACGAGCGCAAGGACGTGCTCCTCGTCAGCGTCGGCGCCTTCGCCCACATGTCCGTGGACGTGGCCGCGCGCCTGGCCGAGCAGGGCTACGGCGTGACCGTGGTCGACCCGCGCTGGGTCCGCCCCGTGCCGGTCGAGCTCGTGGGCCTCGCCCGCGAGCACCGCCTCGTGGTGACCCTGGAGGACGGCGTGCGCACCGGCGGCGTGGGCGACGCCGTGGCCAAGACCCTGCGCGACGCCGACGTGTGGGTGCCGCTGCGGGACCTGGGCGTGCCGCAGGGCTGGCACCCGCACGGCTCGCGCAACGAGATCCTGGCCGACCTGGGCCTGACCGCACAGGACGTGGCGCGTCAGGTCACCGAGTGGGTGAGCCGCATGGATGAGCCGTCGCCGCTGCCGGGCGCCCCGTCGTCGCCCTCTTCGCGCGCGCGGGCCCCGCGCCGCTGATCGCGTTCCGTTCCTGGTCGCGGGCCACCCGGCCCGCGACCAGTTTCTTTTGGTGATGCATCCACGCAACCAAGCGCGGGGCCGTGGGACTCTCTTCTGGCGAGGAGAGGGGGCCCGTGCCCGACGCGATAATCGAGCTCGACGTCAGCGCTCCCTGGGAACCGCCTGAGCGGCCCGGGGCGGCCGTCGCGCGGCGGCGGCGTTCCCGGTGGCGGGGGCTGGCCGGCGCGGCCGTGCTCGGGCTCGTCGCGGTGCTGCCCGGCGGGGCGGACCTGCGGCCGGGGCTCGACCCGCTGTACTCGGCCGACTTCCAGGTGCTGGCGCTCGACGCGGCCGGCGGGCGGATCATCGTGTACCGGTACCAGTCGGCGGGCGCCGATCCGTTGACCGAGGCGCTCGACGCGCGGACCGGGGCGTTGCTGTGGCGGCGGCCCGGGGAGGCCGACGAGTCGTACGCGGCGTTCACCGACCGGGCCGCGTTCGTGCAGGTCGAGCGGGCCGATGCCGACGGGGCGTACACCGGGCACGTGTCCGCCTACGACGCGGGCACCGGCCGGGACCTGTGGCGGCGGGACATGGTGCGGTTCACCGGGCTGGCCGGCGGGCTCCTCGTGGTGCAGGAGCAGGCCTGGCCGGACGAGGACGACGGCTTCGACGACTCGTACGGCAATCCCGACGACTCCTCCGTCGCGCTGCCGCGCCTGCCCCACCACGAGCGGTACCTGGGGCTCGACCAGCTCACCGGCGCGCTGCGCTGGACGGCCGAGCTGGCGCCGGGGACCGAGTCCGGGTTCGATACGAGCGGGTACCCGGGGCTCGACGGGCTGCGCGAGCTCGACCGCGACGGGACGCTGCGCATCCGGGACCTGCGCACAGGGGAGGTCACCGGGCGGTACCACCTGGACTTCTCCGGCGCCATCTCGCGGCATCAGGCCGGCCTGCCCGGCCAGGAGGTGGTGCTGGCCGCCGGGCGTAACGGGTCCGACGTGTTCGACCTGGCCTCGGGGCGGCGGCTCTGGCGCTGGTCGGGGGAGGCGCCGGCGTGGAACGGGCCGGTGCCGTGCCTGCGCGTGCACTACTGCGTCTTCGGCGACAGCGGGACCGACGTGCTCGACGCGGCCACCGGTGCGGTGCTGTGGCGGGCGCGCGGCTACACGGCACTGCTGAGTGACACCGGCGACCGGCTGCTGATGTACCGGCAGATCAGCGACGAGTACCACCCGGACCAGGTGACGGCGTTCGCGGTCGACGGGGACGGCGCGGTGGCCTGGGACCGGCGGGGCTGGTACGTCGCCAACGGGTACTTCGTCGCCGGCCGGTCGCCCGGGTTCTTCCTGTGGCGGCCGATCAGCAACACCGACGCGATAATCGGCCGGCTCGACCCCGAGGACGGGTCGGTGCGGGTCATCGGCCGCGCCCCCGACTTCTACGGCTCGCCGCAGTGCACGGCCACCGCCGACCGGGTCGCGTGCCTGGCGATCGGGGTGCTGTACGTCTGGCCGCTGCGGTGAGCGTCATCGAGCTCGGCGACGCCGTGCCCTGGTCGCCGCCGGAGCCGCCGCTGCGCCGGAGCCTGCGCCCGGTCGCGGTGCTCGCGGTGGCCCTGCTCGCCGCGACGCTGCTCGTGGGGGCCGGGCCGACCTGGGGCGAGCCGCTGTTCAGCATCGACAACGGGGTGCTCGACGCGCGGCTCAGCGGCGGGACGCTGCTCGTCACGCGGTACGAGCCCGACGGGCCCGGCCGGTTCGAGGCGCGCACCCCCACGGGGCGGCTGCTGTGGACGCGTCCGCGCGCCGGGGACGGCGAGTACCCGCAGCTCGTCACGGCCGGCGTGGCCGTGCTGACCTCGGTGTACGGCCAGGCGGAGGCCCTCGACGCGACCGCCACGGCGCTCGACGCGCGCACGGGCGCGCAGCTGTGGCTCCGGTCCGGGGCCGTGGTCGTCGGCGCCGCCGGTCCCCGCCTGGTGCTGCAGGACGTCGCCGGGCAGCACGAGCCGTACTCGCGCGAGGCCGGCCGGGAGACGCGGCTGCTCGGCGTCGACGCGCGCACCGGGGCCACCGTCTGGGAGCAGACGGTGCCGGCCACGTCGCTCGTCGACTACGAGTACTCGGAGGAGTCGGAAGGCCTCGTCGCCGTCGACGAGCTCACCGCCGGCTCGGTCCTCCAGCGCCGCGACCCGGCCACCGGGGCGGTCACCGACCGGCGCGAGTTCGCGACGTCCGGCACCGCGTTGACCGGGTTCGCCGTCCGCGACGGCCGAATCGAGGTGAGCCGGGTCGGCGCGCCCGGCATCGAGCTGTACGACCTGGCCACCGGCGAGCTGCTCTGGCGCTACGAGAAGCAGTCCTACGGGCTGCGCCCGTGCGGCTCCGGGCGCTGGTGCACCGTGGGCGGCGACGGGATCCACGCCGTCGACGCGGGCACCGGGCGGGCGGCGTGGGGCATCGAGCAGTACAACGACGTCTTCGGGCGCAGCGGGGACCTGCTGATGGCCGGCGGGCTCGGCACCTCGGCGTCGGTGTCGCACGAGGCCGTGGTGTTCACGATCGACACCCGCACCGGCGCGATCGCGCACCGGCTCGACGGCTGGATCGGCACATACTCCAGCCACGGCGGCCGCCTGGTCGTCGCGCACACCGACGCCGGGCAGTGGCTCGGGGTCGTCGGGCTCTACGACCCGCACACGGGCGGCGTGCGGGTCCTCGGCCGGGCGCGGCTCGGACCCACACCGGTCTGCGTCGCGGGCGCCGAGGTGTTGTACTGCACCGGAGACGGGCTCAGCGTCTGGAGGTTGCCGTGACGGCGACGATCGACCTCGGTGATCTCGGAGGCGGGGAGCCGTGGGCGCCGCCGGAGACGCCGCGCCCGCGCCGGCGCCTGTCCGGGCCGCCGCGCTGGGTGGCCGCGGTGGCCGTCGCCGCGGTGGCCGCCGGGCTGCCGGTCACCAGCGCGGCCGCCGCCGGGCCGGTGCTGCACCTCGCCAGCGGGGCACTCACCACCGCCCTCGGCGGCGGCCGCATCTACGTCACCCGGTTCGGGGGCGAGGGGCCGCACCGGCTGGAGGTGTACGGCGAGGGCGGCGCCCGGCTGTGGGGCACCGACCTGAGCGACTCGCAGCTGCTCATGTTCGCCGACGACGACGCCGCGCTGGTCAGCGTGCGGCTGCCCGACAACCCCGCACTGGCGACCGTCACCGCCCTCGACCCGCGCACCGGGGCCCAGCTGTGGCAGCGTGCCGGCGTGTCGGTCGCGGGCCGGCTCCCCGGCCGGACCATGCTCGTGGACACCAGCCGACGGGTGACGCTGCCGGCCGGCGCGGACCCACAGGCGCAGCCGCGGGAGGCGAACCAGCTGGTGACCGTGGACTCGCGCACCGGCGCGCCGGTCTGGAGCCTCGCCGTGCCCGTCAACGCCGTGGTCGCCTTCGGCCGGGGCGGGAACACGCCGTTCGACCTGACCTCCTTCAGCGTCCTCGACCCGGACGGCACCCTGCGCGGGTACGACCTGGCCACCGGCGCCGTCGCCCGCACCGACCGGCTCGAGCCCGGGCTGTCGGGGCTGGGCTCCCTTCTGACCGGCGAGGACGGCGACGCCGGGCCGCCCGGCGCGCGGGCCGGGCAGGTCAGGATCTCGACCGACCGCGGCGACGACGTCTACGACCGGGCGAGCGGGCGGATGCTGTGGCACGCCGCCCCGGGCCCGCCCGTGCTCGGCACGTTCGTCAACCTGGGCAACACCGGCCAGGCCGCGATCGGCCAGTGGCCGCTCTCCGGCTGCGCGCCGGGCCTGTGGTGCCGCCTCGACGGCGCGGGGCTGGTCGCCTACGAGGCGCGCACCGGCCGGCAGGCGTGGCGTGTCGACGGCTTCACCACGGTCCTCGGCGCGGGCGCGGAGACGGTCGCCCTGGGCGCGCTCGGCGACAACGGGCAGTCCCTCGCGGCCGGAGTGATCGTCGACGCGCGCACCGGAGCGATCCGGAGCCGCATCGACGGCTGGCATCCCGTCGTGGCCGAGGGCCACCGGATCGTCGTGTGGCGGCGCCCGGACGGGGAGCGCGTCACCACGCTCGGGCTGCTCGACCCCGGCACCGGCCGGATCACGGTCTTCGGCACCGGCGACTCGTGGGGCGGGATGCCCTCGTGCTCGGTCGACGCGCGGGTCGTGGCCTGCGGCGTGGCCGGAGAGTTGACTGTCTGGCCGCTGCCGGCGGCCGCCCGGCGTTAGCACAATGGAGGCGTGCCGCCGAGCACGCTGCCGATCGCCGATGGCGCCGCCGTGATCGACCTCGGGGACGCCGGGACCGTGTGGGACGCCGACGCCGACGGAGGGCCCGCCGGGCTGCCCCGCGGCTGGGGGCTGGCGCTCGCGCTCGGGCTGGTGCTGTCGCTCGTGTCGGCGGTACCGCTGCCGGAAGGGGTCGCCGAGGTGACCCGCCGGCCCCTGGGCAACGGCGCCTTCCAGCTCGCCGGGAACCTCCTGCTGGTCCTCGACAGCGACCGGGCCCCGACCCCCGTCGCGGCGTTCGACACCGGCGACGGGCAGGACCGCTGGACCTACACGCCGGACGGCGTGGCCACCCTCTCCTACGCCGCGTCCGCGCCCGGCGCCGGCGACGTCGTGGTGCTCTGGCCCGACCTGTGCCGCTCCGGCACCACCGGCACGACGTTCGCCGTCGACCGGCGCACCGGGCAGGAGGTCTGGCGGGCGTCGGGCGTGCCGGTGCGTACCGCGGCCGCCGTCCCCGGCACCGTCGTCATGCGCAGCCTGTGGTCGGACGGGTGCGGCGCCCTGGCCGCGGGGGCGCCCACCGGCGGCGGGCTGCGCTGGCAGGCCCTCGGCGCGGGCGGCGAGCCCCGCTGGGAGCTGCCCGTCGAGGCCGGCACGCGCGTCGCCCTCGACGCCGCCGAGGGCGGGGCGGCCTGGGCGGCGCTCGCCGACAAGCAGGGCGCGATCAGCGTCGCCGACTTCGTCACCGGCCGGCGCGCCGCGGCCGGGGCGATCACCGCGGCCCCCGGCGACCTCGTCGCGGCCGCGGGCGACCTGCTCGTCATCGCCGACTTCGTTGCCGACCCGGCGCGCGGGGGCACGGTGCTGACCGCGTACCGCCGCGACGCCTGGTCGGCCCCGGCCTGGCGGGTCACCGTGCCGACCGGGCCCGCGTCCGGGCGCACCGACCGCTTCGCCGTCCGCCCGTGCGGCCCGGTGCTGTGCGTGGCCGGGCAGCGCACGTTCGTGCTCGACCCGGCCAGCGGGGCGACGCGGTGGACCCCGAACGTGCGCGCCGACCTGGCCGCGGCGCCCGGCGGCGGGCTGGCCGTGGCCGGGGCGCGGACGCTGACGCTGCTCGACCCCGACACCGGCGTGGCCGCCCCCGCGCGGCCCGGATGGGAGCGGCTCGGCGCGGACGCCGACCGGCTGCTGCTCGGCACCGCCGCGGGCGAGGAGGGGACCCTGCTCGGGCTGCGGGCCGGCGACGGGGTGTCGCTGCTCGGTACCGTCGACGCCCGTCTCACCGCGTGCGAGCTGGAGGGCCCCCGCCTCGCCTGCGCGACCGACACCGGCGAGGTCGTGCTGCTCCGATTGGCGACCAAGGACTGAGGCGGGGACGCTGGTAACGTGGGTGAATTGATCGATCTGGGTGAATCACACGGCACCGTCGACGGCGAGGCGCTGCTGGAGTGGCCGCCCCCGCGCGGCACCGGGCGCCGGTCGTGGCCGATCGCGCTCGTGCTGAGCCTGGTGGTGCTCTTCGCCACCGCCTCGCGGCCCGGGAGCGCCATCGAGGAGGCCGGCACGCTCGCCGAGCACGCCTCCGCCCTGGTCGCCGACCGCGGCGCCGTCTACGCCATGCGCGACGAGCCCGCGCTCACCGCCTACGACTGGGACACCGGCAAGGTGCGGTGGACCCGCTCCTTGTCCGGGCCCGGCGGCGGCCAGGCGTACCTGACCGCCGACCGCGCGTACGTGCGGCACCGCCCCTGCACCGCGACCGTCGGCTGGAGCCTGGAGCGGCTCGACCCGGCCACCGGGCGGCAGCAGTGGTCGCGGGCCGGCGCCCCGATCGCGGTTGTCGCCGCGCCGCGCGGGGCCGCGCCCGGGCTGCTCACCGTCGACGACCGGGCCGCTGTCTGCCCACCGGTCGTACCGGGGCGCAACGCCACCCCGAACCCCGTGCACCTCGCCGCGCTCGACGCCGAGTCCGGCGAGATCCGGTGGGCCTTCGACCTGCCCGGCGGCGGCCGCATCGTCGCGCCGGACGTGCCCGGCAGCGAGTGGTTCGCGGTGTGGTACCAGGGCGGGCGGGCCGAGATCCGCAGCGCCGTCACCGGGGCCGTGAACGTCGCGGCCGACGTGCCGGAGCTCGCCGACACGCCGCCGACCAGCGTCCGGATCGTCGGCGGCCTGCTCATGATCGTGGCGGTCCGCGCGGACGGGGCGCTCATCACGGCGTACCGCAAAGACACCCTGCGATACCAGTGGCACATCCTGTTCTCCTCGGCCGAGCAGGCGCCGATCGCCGAGATCGCCTACGGCCCCGTGGTCGTCGCCTGCGGCCCGATGATCTGCGTGCCCAACTGGCGCGACCTCGCCGTGCTCGACCCGGACAGCGGCGCGGAGGCCTGGCGGCGGCCGGTGCAGCTCGACGCGGCCGGGCCCGGCGTGCTCGTCGCCCGCGACCGCGACGACTTCACCCGCGTGCGGATCGTCGACTGGTCCACCGGCCGCGACCGCGCCGACCTCGCGGGCTGGGCCGTGGTGCCGACCGCCAGCGACGGCACGGACGACGACGACATCGGCTTCGCCCCGGCCGGCTCCGTGCTCGTCCAGCGCCCCGAGGGCAACGGCTCCCGGCTGGCCCGCATCGACCTGCGTACCGGCGTCATCTCCCCGCTGGGCAACGTGAGCCCGATCCCGTCGCGCTGCTCGGTGCGCCACCACCGGCTCGCCTGCCTCGCCGGTGGGGACTCGGTGCGCCTGTGGCGGTTGCCCGGGTAGATACATTGTCAGCCGGGGCTTTCACGGGGACTTCACGCCCCGTGAACCACACTGGCCCGGATCGGCTGGGGGTGAAGGGCGTGCGCGTGCTGGTGATCGAGGACGAGACGAATCTCGCCGACGCGATCGTCCGGGGGCTTCGGCGCCAGGGCATGGCCGTCGACGTCGCCTACCACGGGACCACCGGCCACGAGATGGCGATGGTCACCCGCTACGACGTCGTGGTGCTCGACCGCGACCTGCCCGGCGTGCACGGCGACGACATCTGTGCCGACCTCGTCGCCTCCGGCGCGCTGACCCGGGTGCTGATGCTGACCGCCAGCGGCAGCGTCGCCGACCGGGTCGAGGGCCTGCAGATCGGCGCCGACGACTACTTACCCAAGCCCTTCGCCTTCGACGAGCTCGTCGCCCGGGTGCAGGCCCTGGGCCGGCGGGCCACCCCGGCCGCCCCGCCCGTGCTCACCATCGGCGACCTCGTGCTCGACCAGGCCAAGCGGGTCGCGACCCGGGCCGGGCACCCGCTGGACCTGACCCGCAAGGAGTTCGGGCTGCTCGAGGAGCTGCTCAAGGCCCGCGGCGCGGTGGTCTCCAGCGAGGAGCTGCTGGAGCGGGTCTGGGACGCCAACGCCGACCCGTTCACCACCACGGTGCGGGTCACGATGATGACGCTGCGCAAGAAGCTCGGCGAGCCGGCGCTCATCGAGACCGTGGTCGGCGCCGGGTACCGGACACGGCCCCCCCAATGACCATCTACGACGCCCGGCGCGCCGCCGCCTTCCGCCCCACCCTGCGCCTGCGGCTCACGCTGCTCAACGGCATCCTGCTCGTCGGCGCCGGCCTGGTGCTGGTCGTGCTCGCGTACCTGCTCGTCGACGGCGCGCTCAAGCCGGCCGACCAGCTGCAGCCCGGCACCCGGGTGGTGCTCGCCGACGGCCGCGAGCTCGACGCCCAGACCTGGCAGACCGACCTCGTCGACTCCGCCGAGTGGGAGCTGCTCACCCGGGGCAGCCTCGCGCTGCTGCTCATCGGGGCCGTCGGGGTCGCCGGCGCCTACGTGGTGGCCGGGCGCTCGCTGCGGCCGCTGCAGCGGGTCACCACCACGGCCCAGCGGCTGTCCGGCGAGTCGCTCGACGCGCGGATCAACTACGACGGGGCCGACGACGAGGTCGCCGAGCTCGCCAAGACCTTCGACGCGATGCTCGACCGCATCACCGCCGCGTTCGAGACCCAGAAACGCTTCGTCGCCAACGCCTCCCACGAGCTGCGCACCCCGCTGGCCGTGATGCGCACCGAGGTCGACGTGACGATCGACGACCCCGAGGCCGACGTGGGGGAGTACCGGCGCATGGCCACCGTCGTGCGCGACGCCTCGATGCGGGCCAACGCGCTTGTCGAGTCGCTGCTGCTGCTCGCCCGCACCGAGGCCCAGGCCGGGCGGCGGCTCGGGCGCAAGGTGAGCACCGACCTGGCCACCGGGGTCACCGTCGCGCTGTCGGCGATGGGCAAGGAGGTCAAGCGGCTCAACCTCGACGTCAGCACCGACCTGAAGCCGGCCAACGTGGTCGGCGACCCGGGGCTGCTGGAGCGGCTGGCGGGCAATCTCATCGAGAACGCGGTGCGGTACAACCATCTGGCCGGACGGATCTGGGTGCGCACCGGCACCGACGAGACCCTGGCCTGGCTCGTGGTCGGCAACACCGGCTTCGAGGTCGAGCCGGCCGATCTGCCCGCGCTGTTCGAGCCGTTCCGCCGGGGCGGGCGGGAGCGCACCGGGGCCCGCGGCACCGGGCTCGGGCTGTCGATCGTGCGGGCCGTCTGCGAGGCCCACGGCGGCGGCGTGTCCGCGGTCGCCCTCGACGGCGGCGGCCTCGAGGTGACCGTCTCGCTGCCCGCGGCCGCGGTCACGCCGGTGCTGAGCGGGACCGCGCCGGTGCGCACCGCGGCCTGAGCCCGCCGTGTGACGACGCGCACAGTTCCTCAGACACGCCGCGCGCCGGGCCGATCTGTTCTACGTCTCCCGCCGGCCATCCCGACCGGCATCGTGGGATGGAGGCGGGTCGGATGCGGCTGCGCAGCTGGCTGGTCGTCGGCGTCAGCGTCGCTCTGCTGCTCGCCATCGGCGGCGTCGGCATAGCCGTGAACCGCTCGGCGCTGCGGGCGGCCGAGACCGTGCACCGTGCCGACTCCCTCGCGCTGGCCACGAACACCGGCGGCCTGGCCGCGCAGGTGCTGCTCGTCTCGGCCAAGGAGCTCAACGACTTCGCGACCAGCCACCCGCTGTCGATGACGGCCGGGGACTCCGGCGACACCGGGGCGCTGCAGGGGTACGCCAGGAAGTCCTCGTGTTTCACCTACGGCCTCGTGCTCACCGACCTGACCGGCAACCCGCTCAACGCCACCGCGGCCGGCGGCTCGTTCCCGGACCCGCTGTCGGCCGCGTTCAAGCCGCTCATCTCCGCGCTCGCCATGGGCCAGCCCGGCTTCTCCTCGGTCATGACCGTGCACAGCACCCGCCTGGCCCACGACGCCCACCACGACCCGCTGACCGGCCTGCCCAACCGGCGCCGGCTCCAGCAGCGCCTCGCCGACTCGCGGCAGGCCGAGCCGGTCGCGGTCCTCTTCGTCGACCTGGACGGCTTCAAGCCGGTCAACGACGAGCTCGGCCACCAGGCGGGCGACGAGCTGCTGCGCCAGGTGGGCGAGCGGCTGAGCGCGTGCCTGCGCCCGATCGACGTGCTCGCCCGGGTCGGCGGCGACGAGTTCGTGCTGCTCCTGCCGGGCGTGGGTACCGAGGACGAGACGCGCGCGGTGATCGCGCGGCTGCGTGCGGCGGCGGACGCGCCGTTCGAGATCGGCGACCAGGAGGTGCGCATCGGGGCGAGCATCGCACGTGGTCAAGAACCGGCCCGACCGCCCCGGGCGGCATCGCGCCTGACCTCGCGGCTACTTGTGGACGGTTATTTGTAGGCGGTGGCTGCCGGGGGGTGGGTGCCGAGCGGGACCAGCGCCGTCGCCGGGGCGCGAACGGTAAGCGTGGCGCGGACGGCGCCGTGCTGGACGAGCTCGATCCGCAGTGCCGTGACGCGTGTGGGTGTCACCTGATTGCCTCCGGTTCCGGACCCGCCGCCGTCCACTTGTCTACTCGCTCCCGTCCCGCGTGCGCACCGTAGTTGCCGAAGTCGTCCGCACCCGTGCGGTTCCATTACCCGGCGTAGAGTGATCCGCCGTCCACGCAGCGTGCAATGCGCTCCGGAGCGCGCATGTTGCTATGGTCTATCTCACAGAGCGTCACGAAGTCGCCGAAACGTCAAGTAACCGACGGTCACGAACGCAAGGGGGTATGGGCGGTTTTTGCCCCTACGGCGAAAATCCGTTTTGCGGCTTCCGCCGGTGCCCGCGCTCCTCCTAGGTTCTCGGGACATGGCCGTCAGCGACGACGTCGCGCCCGACGAGTGGGAGTGCCGCGTCTTCCTCGCCGTCGCCGAACACCGGCAGCACACGAGGGCCGCGGAGGCGCTGTCGCCGACGCGCCCGTCCCACCTGCGCGATCGCCCCTACGCGCGGCAGCTCGTGGGCAAGACCATCGCGCGGATCGAGCGCTGGTGCGGGGAGCCGCTCTTCGAGGGCAACCGCGGGCAGCTGCGCCTGACCGAGCGCGGCCGGGACTTCGAGCGCGCGGCCCGCAGCGTCGTCGGGGAGTACGAGCTGATGCGCCGCCCCGACCCCGGCGACGGGCTGCCGCGGCTGGCCTGCCTGCCGCACCACGCGGCGTTCGTCGCGCCCGCGCAGGCCCGGATGGTCGAGCGGTTCGGGCGGGTGCGGGTCGCGGTGGAGTACCTCGAACCCCACCGGCACGCGAGCGTCGAACTGCACCGCCATGCGCTGCTGATCGGGGCCGTCCCGCCCCCGGGCGGCCGCTCGGTGCGCCTATACACGGCGCGCCTGGAGGCCATGGTCCCCGCGGCGCACTTCCCGGGCGTGCGGTTGTCGCTGCCCGAGCTGCTGCGACGGTACCGTCCGATCCCGCACCTCACCGGCGTCCCCGAGGACCGCCGCTCGGCCTGGGGCCTGGACCGGCACCCGGGCGCGGGCGCCGGACGGCCGACGGGGGACACCGCGGCCGCCGTGCTGCGCCTGCGCCACGAGACGGCCGCGCGCTGGGACGGCCGCGTGCTCGTCGCGCCGTCGGACGTGGCGCTGCCGTTCAAGGCGGGGATGGAGTTCGGCGGGCGGTACGCGGACCGGTTCAAGTGGGTGCCGATCGTCGCCGACGCCCCGCTGACCTTCGAGGTGCACCTGACGGTGCGCCCGGGCGGCCCGGACGAGGCGGTCGAGGCCGTCTCCGCCGCGCTGCAGACGGCGGCGCGCTCGCTGCCGCACCTGGGCGGGGGCTGACCGGCTTTCGCGCCCGCGCGGTCGCTGCCGCGCCTGGGCGGGGGCTGACCGGCTGCCGCGCCTGGGCGGCGGCTGACCGGCCCCGCGTCCGCGCG
>NZ_JBEZDS010000044.1:37336-39275 GCF_040648435.1 Dactylosporangium sp. NPDC049140
GCGGTCGCTGCCGCGCCTGGCCGGCGGCTGACCGCCCTCGCATCCGCGCGGTCGCTGCCGCGCCTGGCCGGCGGCTGACCGCCCTCGCATCCGCGCGGTCGCTGCCGCGCCTGGCCGGCGGCTGACCGCCCTCGCATCCGCGCGCTCGCTGCCGCGCCTGGCCGGCGGCTGACCGCCCTCGCATCCGCGCGCTCGCTGCCGCACCTCGGCGGGGGCTAGTCGGCCGTGCGGCCGCGCACCAGGGGCAGGAAGACCTCGTCCACGATCTCCACCAGCACCTCGTCGGGCACCGACGGGATGCCCCGCATCGCGTACTCGGCGCGCAGCAGCATCATCGGCGTCGTCGCCACCCGCGGGTGCGTGGCCGCCGCCGGTGCCTCGCCCCGGGCCGCGGCGCGCTCCAGCATCCCGAGCCAGGCGCGGTCCATCGTGTCCGCGCCCGAGCGCTCCCGCATGAGCGTCAGCAGGTCCGGGTCGTCGGCCGCGGCCGCGAGCAGGCCGCGCAGGATCGCCCCGTGCGGCGACGACCACGTCTCGTTCGCCCGCCGCAGCATCTCCAGCGCGTCGCCCCGCAGGGTGCCCGTGTCCGGCTTCGGCATCACGTCGTCGGAGAGCTGCCGGTACGCCGCGATGCCCAGCGCCGCCCGGTGCGGCCACCGGCGGTAGATGGCGTTCTTGTTCGTCCCGGCCCGGGCCGCGACCCGGTCCATGGTCATCCCGGCGTACCCGGACTCGCGGAGCTCCTCCGCGGCCGCGCGCAGGATCGCCCGCTCCAGCTCCTCGCCCCGGCGCCTCGTGCTCATGCCTTGCAGGGTACTGGACGTACCCTATAGGGTACGCGAAGTACCTTACGAGGGAGGGAAAGCCCATGCGCGTCTTCGGCATGAACTACGACACCGGCTTCGTCAGCGCCGGCTCCACCACGCACGAGCCGTTCGACCCCGAGACCGTGCGCCGGGACCTGCGGGTCATCCGCGACGAGCTGCACTGCGACGCGGTACGCATCACCGGGGGCGTCCAGGACCGGCTGGAGCTGACCGCGCGGTACGCCGCCGAGGCCGGCCTCGAGGTCTGGTACTGCCCGTTCACCAACGACCTCGACCGCGACGAACTCATGGCGTTCGTGCTCGACGGCGCCGAGCGGGCCGAACGGCTGCGCCTTTCCGGAGCCAGCGTGGTGTACCTCACCGGCTCCGAACTTTCCCTGATGACCAGCGGTTTCCTGCCCGGCCGCGACCTGGTCGAGCGCATAGCGCTGCTGACCGACCTGCCGCGCGTGCGGGAGGCCCTGCCGGCCGCGCGCGCCGCGGTGCAGGCGTTCCTGGCCGACGCCCTTCCGGCGGTGCGGGAGCGCTTCGGCGGCCCGGTCGGCTACGCCTCGCTCCCGCTGGAGGCCGTGGACTGGGCGCCGTTCGACATCATCGCCAGCGACGCCGGGTACCGCGACGCGACAAACGCCGCGGCGTTCCCGCAGACCCTGGCCGCCGCGGTGGGCCAGGGCAAGCCTTACGCCGCGACCGAGTTCGGCTGCTGCACCTACCGCGGCGCGCCCGACGTGGCGGGCGCGCCCGAGCCGGTGACGTACGACGAAAAGGGCCGCGCCTCGAAGCTGGGCCCGGGCCTGGAGCGCGACGAGGAGGGCCAGGCCCGGTACGTGGTCGACCTGCTGCGCGACTACGAGTCCGGCGGCGCGGAGGCGGCCTTCGTGTACACCTTCGCGAACCGCCACCTGCCGACCACCGACGACCCGGACCACGACTTCGACCTGGCCGCGCGCGGAATCGTGCGTGTGCTGCCCGACGGCACGTGGACGCCGAAGGCCGCCTTCCACGCCCTGGCCGCGTACGGCCGCGAGCGTGCCCAGAGGCGAGCGAGCTAGCCGGCACGGTTGCGCCGCTCGGCCGCGACGTGCGGCGTGCGGCGCGAGGTGCGAGGTGCG